>DATMMV010000164.1:0-34403 GCA_035569635.1 Bacteroidia bacterium
TTCAGCTATTAAAAATACCCGAGTAACGAACGATTAAATGAATCGCGTTTTCTGAAAATATATTTGTGTTTAGTAAATGATAGGTATGAATTTATTTCACAAAATAGATATTGTAGAGAATATCACTCCGTTAGAATTTAATGAGCACTATTTTAAGACTCAAAAGCCGGTTGTTATAAAAGGCCTGGCGAAAAATACTTTTGCCGGACACAGATGGTCGATAGATTATTTTAAAGAGTCTATGGGAGAAACAATCGTTGACGTATATGATAACAGAAAAGGAAACCCGTCATCGGCTAATACCTCGGCGGATACAAGAATGAAATTGGGTGATTTTTTGGATGTGATTTCAAAAAGTGAAAAAAGTGATTTGCGTATTTTTCTATACAATATGTTCAGGCACAACCCGATATTGAGAAAGGAATTTCCATGCCCGGAAATATTTAAGGGCGCGCTTGATAAAGTTGGGCATATGTTCTTTGGTGGTAAAAATACTACAGTCAGGATACATTATGATGTTGATATGTCAAATGTAATCCATACACATTTTGGCGGAAAAAAAAGAGTTGTATTGATTGCTCCTGAATATACTAATCTTTTGTATTGCCTGCCGTTAAATACCTATTCGCTGATTAATCCCGATAAACCCGATTATAAAAAATACCCGGGACTCACTTTTGTAAAAGGATATGATTTTATCATAGAGCCGGGAGATTCTGTATTTATGCCCTCCGGATATTGGCATTATATGACTTATCTTGAGCCCGGTTTTTCTGTAAGCTATAGAAAACTGGCACCCACTCTTCCCGCGAAGCTCAACGGCTTTCTGAATTTATTTGTGTATATATCTGTAGATAAAATGGCAAATAAAATTTTAGGCGACAAATGGCTTAAAATAAAAAAAGAAATTGCTCAACGCAAGGCTAATTGGGTGATGAAAAAAATGTATGGCGAAGATATTATTGAACCAATGTTCAGCAATCAGGATACTACCTGGTTTATTTAATATTGCCTGCAGTAATATTAATTTTATTTAAGAAATAGCCGGTTCTGCAAACTGTGATTATTTCTATATACTCATTGTCATTTTATTTTAAACTGAAATAAAATCATTTTTCAGAACAAAGAAAATGGAATTGGCCGAAATAATAAAGGAAAAAATAGTAAAGGAAGGGCCCATCTCTTTTCACGATTTTATGGAAATGGCACTCTATTATCCTGAACTTGGATATTATACTTCAGCCAAAGATAAGATCGGAAGAACCGGGGATTATTATACAAGCGCAAGTCTTACACCCGTATTCGGAGCATTAATTGGCAGGCAGCTTGAAGAAATGTGGCATTTATTGGAAAAAAATAAATTTACAGTTGTAGAATATGGTGCCGGTACCGGCTCTTTATGCAATGACATTCTTAATTCTTTAAAAAGCAATCCCGAATTATACGCTAATCTGAATTATTGTATTATAGAAAAAAGCCCGTCGATGCGGGACAAACAGAAAAAACTCTTAAACAAAAAAGTGAGCTGGTTTGATTCTTTACAGGACATTCCGGAAATTACAGGATGCATTCTGTCCAACGAACTGGTAGATAATTTTTCCGTTCATCGGGTGCAGATGGAAGATGAATTGAAAGAAGTATTTGTAGATTATAAAAACGGCTTTGTTGAATTATTTAAACCGGCTCCGGCAATATTGAAAAATTATTTAACAGAATTGAAAATAGAATTGTCAAAAGGGTTTCGGACAGAGATAAATCTTGAGGCAACTGAATGGATGAAAGAAATAGCATTGTGTTTAAGAAAAGGTTACGTAATGACAATAGATTATGGTTATCCTTCATCTGAGCTTTATTGTGAGCAAAGGAGGAACGGCACACTTACATGTTATAATAAACACAGAATAAATAATCAACCTTATATACATATAGGTGAACAAGATATAACCTCTCATGTAAATTTTTCAGCTTTGTGCCTTTGGGGTTTTAAACACGGTTTGGAATATTGCGGGTTTACCGATCAACGCAATTTTTTGTCATCTCTTGGTTTCAGGGATTATCTTAAAAAAACAGAAAAACCGGGAGACTATTACCGGAATTTTAAAAGAGAAATTTCATTAACGTATACTTTGTTAGAGGATATGGGCAGGAAATTTAAAATACTTATACAACGAAAAGAAACACCACAATACCGGCTTTCGGGCTTAAAATGGAATTAATATAGTTTTATTTACTGAGGGCTTCCTGATATTTCTTTCCGGCTATTAAAACCGGGCTTTTACCGATTATTTAAAAAAAAGGGTGAGCCACGCTTTTTCTTTGTGTTGTCAAAAAATAGTTGCCTAAAATATTTCAGGGACAAATTAAAGTTAAATAAATTAAGAAAAGAAAAATGGCTTTTACATTACCATCGCTGCCTTATGCAACTGAGGCACTTGAACCACACATCGATGGCAAAACGATGCAACTTCATCACGATAAGCACCATAACACCTATGTAACTAATCTTAATAAAGCTATAGAAAAAACAGAGGCAGACAAAATGGCTATTGAAGATATTCTCAAAAATATTTCAAAATATTCGGCAGCGGTGCGTAATAATGCAGGCGGACATTATAATCATAGTATGTTCTGGAGGATTATGAGCCCGGATGGGGGCGGATCACCAACCGGGGAATTAGCAGAGGCAATTAATAGCATTTTTGGTTCTTTTGAAGATTTTAAAACGAAATTTACCTCAGAGGGTACAGGAAAGTTTGGTTCAGGATGGGCTTGGTTAATAAAAAATAAAGAGGGAAAATTAGTAATATGTTCTGCTTCCAACCAGGATAACCCTCTAATGGATATCGCGGAAAATAAAGGATTCCCTATTCTGGGTTTAGACATTTGGGAGCATGCTTATTATCTCAAATATCAAAACCGAAGAGCTGATTATATTGCTTCCTGGTGGAATGTTGTAAACTGGAAGGAAGTTTATGAACGTTTTAAACAATAAAATACCCATGAAATATTTACTTATAACCGGGCGCATACTTTTTTCGCTTATTTTCTTACTTACCGTAGTAAGTCATTTCAATCAAGAAACTATTGACTACGCTGCAGCACAAGGGGTTCCGGCCGCTTCTTTTCTTGTGCCTTTTTCGGCCGTTATCGCTTTTATTGGCGGACTTTGCATCGCGATCGGTTATAGAACCAAGACGGGCGGATTATTGATACTAATTTTTTTAGTACCGGTAACTATTTATATGCATGCATTTTGGAAAGAGACAGATCCAATGAAGAAAAAAATGCAAATGGGCAATTTCATGAAAAATGTTTCGCTTATGGGAGCGGCTTTATTGATTACCTGTTTCGGGGGCGAATCATTAGAAAGTGAAAAAAATTATAAAAACAACAATAAATGACACGAATATTAACCGCGTTCAGAGGAACGAAATTAAATGAGAATATGAAGAAGTCTGAAAAAAAACCTGAAAAGGACTTACCTAATAAACCCGAAAAACACATTCCGGCAAAACCGGATATAAACCCTGATCCGACACGACACCCATCTCCGGAAAAAGTAGACCCCACCCGAATTGACAATCCGGAAAAGGTAGACCCAACCCGAATTGATCCGAACCCTGATTCAAATCCACCAAAGCAATAAAATTAATGTTTAAAAAAATTAAATGGGCAAATATTCTTTTTGTAATTCTGTTCTTCGGAATACTTGGAATGACTTCATTGGTATTGTCGAAGCCGAAAAATTCACATGATGGCACTCTGAAAAAAGCGGGGAACTATTTCATTGAAATGAAAAATGCCGGAAAGAAAATTTATGCATACCTGTTAGATAAGAAACTAAAACTGGCTGATACGAAAAACACCTCCGGAGAAGTTAAGCTTTTATTTGCTGACAGCACTTACCTGTATATCCCGCTGCAACTTCAAAAAGACACTGCATTTACATGTGAAGCACCTACGGGTTTTTATTTGTGCAAAATAACATTTAAAGTTGCAGGGAAAATTATTTCGGCGAAATTCGAAAACCAGGATAAGTTTGTTTTAAAAAAATAGTTTTTAGCTATCTGTTTAATCAAAGGTATAAAAAAATGCATCCTTTATAGGATGCATTTTTATCAATTCATGGTAATTTCTACTTTACTTCTATTACCAGATATTCCGAATTACTCCAGAATTTCCCCGGATCTTTGATTGTAAGGTAAGTTATTTCATCACCTTCTTTCTTTAACTCGTAAGAACCTACCGGATGCCGGGTTATTAATTTGGCCTTTTTTCCACTAATAACAATGCCTGTTGCCTGACGGGTATCTACTTCGGTGAAATTTGTTTTCTTCAAGTCAGGTTTAATAGTTTCCGCACCTCCTATTCCGAACAAACCACCTTTCTTTTGAACAATGTTCAGGGTTTTAAGTTCTTTATAAGTTCCTGCAGTATAATATGCCTTATGCAGTTCTTTATCGGACGTATCCGCGGGGTCATTTGCTGCTATATCGCTTTTTATATTTTCCTGTGTTAACCTGAATGCATTTTGCAAAGTATCTCTATATACAGGTTTATTCAATATAACGGGAACTTTGTCCGTCACTTCTTTTTTATTTACCTTATCATTACTACCGTAGCACGTAAAAGTCGCTATGGCTGTAGCCAAAATTATCAGGCTCCTTTTTTTAATCGTTTTCATAGTTGTTGCTTTTATTTAATCGTTACTGCAATGTTTACTCGGTACTGATTACTTCTCTATCCTTTCTGATAATCGGGAATGAGGCTTTTGTAATTACCGGTTCCAGGATATAAAGCCCTTCATTTTCAAGATCTACCGAAGCAGAGGCATTAAAATTTAATAAAATACCAAGAGTCTTAGAAGGCTCAATTTTTGAATTTATCTCAATATTGACAACATTATTTCTATCCGCTAAAACCAATGGGTATACATGCCGTACAAATTTATCACCGGTGACTACTGTATTATGTGTGCCTAAAAGAACGCGTAATTGATCTATTTCGCCAACGGCCATAATTGCAGGGTTCATTATACTCTTTGCCAGGTAGTTTTTTATTTCCTGTAAATTATAAATCCCTGCCCTTACAGGTAAAGTTTTATAGCCCAAATTTTTGGCATCAGTATAATGCGCAACAAGCCCGATTATTTCAACATTCACTTCCCCAAGTTTTGAATCAGACAGGTTTGTCATTTCTACTGTCATAAATCCATTTATATAAGGAGGTGGCATTGTTCTACTATATGTTGAACCGTTAGCCGGGCTTCCGTTCGCCATATCTTCTTTTTTGCATCCAACAAATGTCAGTGTAGTTAATATTACGAAAGCCATAAGTACCATTTTTATTTTTCTTGTTGTTTTCATGATTTCTGTTTTTAAAGATTTAGATGTCTTTTTTCAAACCACTCCAAAACAATACCATTCTTTTAAAAATTTTAATTTATTGATTTACAGCAATTTTTTGCCTGAGAAATAATTGAATCTTCCCGATTTGAAAAGATTTCATTCATATTGGGAACAGTTGGTATTTACGGCAATAAAAACGCTCCTGTTTTAAGAAGCGTTTTTGTGACTGAAAAGAGGTCGAAAGATGAGAATTATATAAATTTTGTCATGGCTGACAGATTTAAACCTCTTTTTCAGTTTGTATATAGGAACCCGACATAGAAGTGTAATTTTTGCCGGGCTATTTTTAAATCTCTTACATACTGTAATTTTTTTGCTATTAAACATTATCTAAAATCATTCCGGTTATTTATTTAAAAAAAACCATTGATTTTAAATATATTATGTGTTTTTAAAAAATGTTCTTTTCTAAGAATGAGAAAAAAATGCAAAAATGAAAATCATCCTTCTTTAAGCAGCCGGTAGATAGTTGATTGGCCGATATCCAGTTTATCCGCAACCAGTTTAATATTATCGTTGTATTTTTTTAAACAAGCTTTTATAATTTTCAATTCATATTCGCGCAAGGTGAGATCTTCATTCATAACTTCCGAAGTAATGTCAGATGAAGTTAAAGAAATATCGCCTGACATAATTTCGTTTCCTGAGCTCATTACCACCGCAAGCTCTATGATTGATTTAATTTCCCGTACATTTCCTGGAAAAGAATATGCCAGTAATTTTTTTTTCGCATCTTCGGAAATAATTTTCGGAGCAAGATTATTTTCCTTACAAAACTTTTCCATAAAATATTTAGAGAGTAATAATATGTCTTTTCCTCTTTCTCTTAAGGGGGGTAATTCTACAGGAAGGCCGAATAGCCGATAAAACAGGTCTTCACGAAATTTCCCGTTTTTTATTTCTTCCTTAAGATTCCTGTGAGTAGCAACAATTATACGACAATCGGTCTTTACAGTAGCGTTACTTCCTATACGTGTAATTTCTTTTTCTTGTAAGGCGCGAAGTAATTTAGCCTGAACAGATATTTCCATTTCACCGATCTCATCAAGAAATAATGTACCCCCGTTCGCTTCTTCAAATTTACCAATTCTTCGGGCAGAAGCTCCGGTAAAAGCGCCTTTTTCATGCCCGAATAATTCACTTTCAATTAATTCTGACGGAATGGCTGCAACATTAACAGGTACAAAGGGTTTATTTTTCCTCGAAGAATTGTAGTGGATAGCTTTGGCGATCACTTCCTTTCCTGTTCCCGTTTCGCCGGTTATAGTTACAGTTATATTAGTTGCAGCGGCTTTTTCTACCAGTTCAAACGTTTTTAACAGGGTAGGGCTGTTTCCTATAATTGTATTTTGAAAATTGTACTTTTTTTGAACTTCTTTCTCAAGATCGGAAATTCGGGTTTTTAACTTTGTATTTTTTTTTATATTATTTACAGTACTTAATAAACGGTCACGTATATCTTTTTCTTTTACTATGTAATCGTAAACTCCGTGCTTGAGCAAATCGACGGCAATATCAATACTTTCCTGCTCTGATATTACAATCACTTCAATATTCGGGTTATGCGATTTTATAATATCTAATATCTCGCTACCATCCATATCCGGCAGGTGATAGTCAAGTGTAACAACATCCGGAACTTCATCGATGTGTTTCAGGAATTCTTTAGCTGTAAAAAAGCTCTTTACCCGGTAATCCGGATTCAGGGAAAGAGTATGCACTAATATTTTATTGAAAAATTCATTGTCCTCAACTACGAATATGGTAAAAGGTCTTTCATTCATGGATACACTCCCGATATTACATTTCCATTGGTAAGAATATCACTTGTTTTGGTTATTCTATTTTACCCAATTTAATACCTAAGCCAAAAACAAGTTTATAAGGCTCTTTAAAAGAAGCGCTGTTCATTCCATTGGAATTGATAGTAACTCCGCTATAACTAAGATTAATTAAAAGCCTGCTGATCTCAAGTGCAATACCCGCGCGATAGCCAATTCCGCTCACCTGAGATATTGTAACATCATTGTCGTTAAACCGACTGGCAGATTGTATAATATAATTATACACCGGGCCCGCTTCAATACTTAAGGGGCCGATAATTTTTAATCCCAGTAATACCGGCGCTTCAATTCTGTGCGTGCTATAGTTATTTGTTTGGGAAGAGGTTGCTCCATTGTCGTTCCTGATTTCTCCCATGGAAAAGTTATATAATCCCATTGGTTTTATATAAAAAGGAGACAGCATTAATTTCGCGAAGGCCCCCGCCTCAAACCCGTAAATATTGTTTCCATGTAAAACTCCGGAGAAGCTGTTTCCTACATTCTCTATTTTAACTGCGCTTGTACTTACACCACCGACTATCCCGCCGCTGAATATTTGTGCTTTAACTGAAATTGCAAAAGCAAGAACTGTAAGCAGTACGAAAAAATAATTTGACCTGGTTTTCATGATTTTCTATATTAAGTGAATATTATCAGTAATGAATTTGAAACAAAATTACGTTGCTTTCACGTTGCTGTATTTTAATTTCGGTTAAGAAGTGATTTATATAGTCCGCAGCCGGTTATTTATTCTCGGAACACCACTAAAAAACCATTGTAAAAATTAAAGGAAAACAGAAAAGCCGATTGCATGAACACACACAATCGACTTTTCATGAGTACCAACTTACAGAAAGTATCAGTTTCCGCAAAAGAAGGTATCAAGGATGCATTATTTACAAACTCAATTATTTATTATTTAGCCAGTCTTTTTGTTGAAGCGGCATATTCACCATAGCAATTTTTCATACCGGTATTGCTATCTTTTATTCCATAATAACGGGCCGAAAATTCGGATAATGTATTATCCGATGCGGCGTATTGGCCATAATATCCTGCCAAATCGGGAGCTGAATCTTTTATTTCATTATATCTTTTGATAAACTCAGGCAGTGTTTTTTTTGAGCCGGCATACTCGCCGAAATATTTGGCCATATCAGGGTAAGTGTCTTTAATTTCGTAATACCTTTTCGCAAAATCTTCCAACGACCATTCCGACCCCGCATAACAACAATGTGCATCTTTCAGTTTCGGATAAGCTACTTTAATAGCATTGTATCTTTCCATAAATCTTTCTTTTGTACACGAAGAAGCCGCATAAATTCCGTACAAATGAGTTAAAGAAGGATACGTTGCCTTAATATCATAATAACGATCCATAAAAGATTGTTCTTTGTTTGCAGTCGTGTTTTTACCTGCGGATTGTTCTTTTTTTGTTTCTGCACCTGCAAAAGGTGATTGTGCCTTCAGGGGAGTTGTAACATACGCGCCAATTAAAAGTGCGAATGCCAGATAAGTTATTTTTTTCATGAGCTATTTTTTTATTTTTTGTAAAATTAAACCGATGATGTATTTATTATATTAAAATTCGGTAATAAAGTATTTTTATATGCTGTAAGCCGGGAAAATTAGTTTGGTTTTTTTAATACCGAACCTTGCCCGGGTTTTTTCTCCGGGAATGTTTCTCCTTCTTCATACCTTCTGAAATACTGCATATTAATAAATGCGACGATAATACTAACACCTGATCCTTCAAAAAGAATTACCACGGAAGGAATATCCCCGGTAAACCCCTCTGTATGCTTTATAAATAACTCGGCCAGGTAGGTATTATACCTTGTATAAAAAAACAGAAAAATACTGAACAATAAAAACGACCATATACCGGTAAAAAAAGTAGCCCCGAGAACCTGCAAAAACGGTACGTATGTTCCGTTTTTGGTAATCCACTTTTTTACCTGATAAATGCAAACCAACCATAGTATTATATAATTCACAACCCGTAATTGAGTTATATGCAAAAGGTTAAATGCCTGCATAAGCAAAAGAAAAACGATATACATTACACAGCATAAAATCCCGTTCACAAATATGCTTTTTCTCCTCTGAGAAACAGGTATTCTGCCGGGCCGTGGTTTAAAGAAAGAATTCATTTTTTTCTTTTAAAACTACGCAGGAAAAGAAGTACATTTCTATGTATTCGTTAATATCCTGTTTTTAATAGCCAATTATTCTATTAAAATAGTTATCACAAAAAAAATCAATTAATACGTTTGATTTGATCAGGGTAACCTGTCCTGCTTAATGTATCTGAAAGGAAAGAAGCTCTTGTTGTAATTCATTCATGGCTGATGTACAAGCAAATTCTATTTTAGACATTAATTCTTTTATGGTTTTAGTTTTTTCGTTTTTTCCGGCATATTTTTGAATTTCCCTGGCCATGTCTTCAAACTCAACGCCTAAACCAACCATTGTAAATGATGGTATTAATGAATGTGCCGCTGCTGCCACCGCTTTCCAATTTTTTGTTTCGATACCTTTTTTCATGGTATTCAGCAGCCCGGGAGTTTCTTCCAGGTAGGCTTTAATCATACCGGACATAGCTTCCTGATTGTTATTTGTTAATTGTTTCAAATAATCAAGATTTATAAATTTATCTGAATGTTTTTCCGAATTTCCGACTCCATTGTTTTCTTTTCCATGTTGTGATTTTTGCGAAACAGGTTCTTTAGTAAATTTCATGATTTTTTTATATAATAATTTATCGTCAATTGGTTTGGAAATATAATCGTTCATACCCGCAGCCTTGCATTTTTCAACATCAACCGTGGTAACATCGGCGGTAAGAGCAATAATCGGGATACTTGAGTTTATCTTTTTACGGATATATTGGGTGGCTTCAAAACCGTTCATTTCCGGCATTTGCAGGTCCATAAAAATAATATCATAGGTATTCTTTTTTAATTTTTCGAGTGCAATTTTTCCGTTGGCAGCTATGTCCATTTTAAAACCATATTCTTCCAGTAAGGTTTTCATTAAAAGCTGGTTAAGTTTCACATCTTCCACCACCAGTATTTTCTGATTTTTTTTGCCGGCTTTTTCAAAGTCGTTTTTTTCCGTTTCTGTTTCTACCTTTTCTTTTGTTTTCTTAAAACTTAAAGTGAAACTGAAGGTTGAACCCTCCCCGACTTTGCTTTTTACAGTTATTTTCCCTCCCTGGGCTTCTACTAATTGCTTAACAATGGCAAGGCCCAGGCCGGTTCCACCGTATACTCTTGCAGTTCCACTTGTTGCTTGCTGAAAATTATCAAAAATATTTTCTAATTTACTTTCGGGAACACCTATACCTGTATCGCTTACAGAGAATTCGATAATTGCTTTTTCATCAGTTTCACTTACCAAACTGATATTTACACTTATTTTTCCCTCCGTAGTAAATTTGGTTGCATTACTTACCAGATTTATAATGATTTGATGTAAACGAACCGGGTCACCAACCAATACTTCCGGAATAGCCTCGTCATAATTTTTTTCCAACTTAAGATTTTTTTCCAAAATCTTTGTTTCAAACAGGTGAATCATTGCTGAAACAGAGGAACGCAATTTAAACGGTATTTGTTCGAACACCATTTTACCTGCATCGACCTTGGCGAGATCAAGAATATCATTGATTAATACGATTAATGCATCACCTGACAATTTAATTGCATTAATATATTCTTTTTGTTTTTCGCTGAGATCCGTCTTCAATATTATTTTTGTAAAACCGATAATAGCGTTCATCGGGGTTCTTATTTCGTGGCTCATATTTGACAGGAACTGCTGTTTGGCCCTTACAGCTTCTTCTGCTATCTGGCGTTCCCGTTCCGCATTACTCTTTGCCTCGATTAATTCATTCTCAAATCTTTTTTGAGCTGTTACGTCCCGGGCCACAATTACGATACCCAATACATTACCTCTTTCATCTTTATAAACTGAGCCGTTAAATAATACATCTGTCAGTTTACCATCTTTATGACGAATAGTCAATGGAAAATTGGCTACAAAACCTTTTGCGAAAGCTTCTTTATAAACTTCACGTGCATTCTGCGGATCGGTAAAATAATCGAAAAAATCCGTGCCCTTAATTTTTTCTCGGGTTATACCTGTAATATTTGCCAGGGCTTCGTTCATGTCGGTTATTTTTCCTTCCGAATTAATTGTAATCAGAGGGTCCGGACTGGCTTCAATAAGACTACGGGAATATTTTGAAAGTAATTTTTCTCTGGCAACAATAACCGCTCCGATTATATTTCCTTTATCATCTTTGTAAACCGATCCGTTACATAAAACTTCCGTAAATCTTCCATCGGTATGTTTAATATTGAGTAAATAGTCAACAATAATGCCTTTTTCAAACACATCGCGGTAAACCTCCGCGGCAATTTTCGGCCTGACAAAATAATCAACGAAATTTGTGCCGGTAATTTTTGTTCGTGGCAGCCCGGTAATTTTTTCTAAAGCCTCATTCATATCCGAGATCTTGCCTTGCAGATCGATAGTTACCATCGGGTCAAGACTGGCTTCTATTAAACTTCTTACATATTTTGATTGTTGTTTTAGCTGGCTGTTAAGCGCCTTCATGCTTTCGCCCTGCACAGTTAATTCATGATTCTTTTTATAAAGCTCAACGAATACAGAAACTTTGGCTTTTAATATTTCAGGAGAAAGTGGCTTAACCATAAAATCTACGGCGCCTGTTTTATATCCTTTAAAAATATTTTCCTGAGTATCTGTATTAGCTGTCAGGAAAATTATGGGAATATGTTTTAATTTTTCACTTTGGCGGATCAATTCGGCAGTTTCAAAACCGTCCATTATAGGCATCAGTACATCCATTAAAATAAGGGCAAAATCCTGTTCTGAAAGAAGAATCTTTAATGCTTCCTTTCCGGAATTTGCTTTGATCAGAGTATAATTTTCGTTATCCAGAATTACCTCTAAAGCAATCAGGTTTTCCTGCCTGTCGTCTACAAGTAAAATTTTAACAGGGCGCTCTGTTTCCATCTTTTCCGCTTTGCTGATACCTTGTATTATAAAATTACTTATTTTATTACTTTAACCAAACACGCATTAACGAAAGTAACTGATCAACGTTTACAGGTTTTGTAATATAATCGGATGCTCCCGATTCAATACATTTTTGCCTGTCGCCTTTCATCGCTTTCGCAGTTACCGCAATAATGGTCATGTCTTTGTTTTTTTCGTTTGACCTGATTCTTTTCATAGTCTCATATCCATCCATTTCCGGCATCATGATATCCATCAGTACAATATCTATATCACGATGTTTTTCAAGATTATGAATGGCTTCCTGTCCGCTCTCTGCGTTTAATATGGTGAGACCGAAACGTTCTAATGCAGTAGTTAAGGCAAACAGGTTGCGCATATCATCATCAACAATCAATACTTTTTTTCCAACCAACACATCATCACTTAAATAGTATGTGTCAATTGTGTTTTTCATTTTTTCGGGCAATTCCTTGTGAACACGGTGCAGGAATAAAGCCGTTTGATCAACCAACTGATCTAAAGAGTGGGCGCTTTTTAAAATAATGGTATTGGCAAATTGATTTAAGCGCGCCTTTTCTTTCGGATTAAGATCTTTTGCCGAATAAACGATAAGAGCCGTTTGATGTTCTGATTTATCATTCTCCAGCTCTTTAATTATATCAAGTCCTTGTGCATCCGGCAGAACCAGGTCAAGTATAATACAATCAAAATTCTTTTCACGTACTAAATTGATAGCCTCTTTTGCGGTTTTTGCAGTGGTTATTTCTACATCTTCATATTCAATTGCTTTTGTAACGATTTCAAGTTCTTGCTCATTATCATCTACAATCAGCAGGCTTTTCGCTTTTTTATTGCCGAAATCAATTATATCATTAAATAAATGTTTCAACATTTTTTCTTTCACAGGTTTTACCAGGAAATTTCTCGCACCACGTTTTAACGCGGCATCTTTATCTTCTTCGCGGGATGCGATATAAACCGGGATATGCCGTAGCATTAAATCGTTCTTAAGCCTGTCCATTATTTTCCATCCGTTGGTATCCTGCAAATTAATGTTCATGATAATAGCTTGCGGGCGGAATTGATTAAGGAAATCTATAACATCACTTCCTTTGGTTGTTGCTACCGCTTTAATTCCGTTTTCATGTGCCTTTTCAAGCAATATTTTTGCAAATTCTATATCATTATCAACGATCAATAAAACTTTATCATCCGGTACAATATTCAACCTGTCATCTCCTACCTCATCAACAAAATACTGTTCAATTTCTGAAATGTGAAAAGTTGATGCCGGTAATAATTTTGTGGCGTCTTTCATAATAGTTTTGTTCTCTGAATCGCCTTGTTTGCTTTCGATTGAAGCAGGCGCCTTTAAAGGCAGGAACAAAGTGAATCTGCTTCCGTGGTCAGGAACGCTTTCCAGTTCTATGGTTCCGCCTAACAGATCGGATAATCCGCGACTGATAGATAAACCTAACCCGGTTCCGCCGTACTTACGGCTTGTAGAACCTTCGGCCTGCTGGAACGCTTCAAAAATAATACTTTGCTTATCTTTTGAGATACCTATACCCGTATCGGATATTTCAAATGCAATAACCGTTTCCGCATTATCCAGGCTCGGAAGCTTTGTTTTCCAGTTGTGATGTGCTTTATATATTTTTAATTGTACCTGCCCTTTTTCCGTAAACTTAAAGGAATTTGAAAGCAGGTTTTTCAAAATTTGATTTAAGCGCTGAGGATCGGTTTCGATAGATTCCGGCAGGTGTTCTTCCGTCTCAATATTAAATTTCAGATGTTTCGCTTCTGAAATATGCTTGAAGGTATTTTCAACATAACGGGTAATATCATTGAAACCAATAGCTGAATAATCCACCGAGATATAACCGGATTCGATCTTCGAAAGGTCGAGGATGTCATTAATTAACTGGATCAAATCTTCTCCGCAGGCGTTGATGGTTTTAGCAAACTGAATTTGTTTTTCGGTAAGATTGCCATCGTGGTTTTCGATCAATTCATGCGCCAATATCTGCAAACTATTAAGCGGTGTTCTTAACTCGTGCGACATGTTTGCGAGGAACTCCGATTTATATTTAGATGTAAGGGTTAACTGATTTGCTTTTTCTTCGAGCGATTTTCTGGCTTCTTCTACCTCCTGGTTCTTTAACTCCACCTCGTTCTTCTGTGCCGCTAAAAGAACTGCTTTTTCTTCCAGCTCTTCGTTTGTGTTACGTAATACTTCTTGCTGGCTCTTTAACTCGCCGGCAAGGGATTGTGATTGCACAAGAAGCTCTTCCGTTCTTGAATTTGATTCGATAGTATTTAACACGATACCGATACTTTCTGTTAATCCTTCCAAAAAGTCCTGGTGAGTCTGACTGAAGGAATCAAAAGAAGCTAATTCAATTACAGCCTTTAATCGGTTCTCAAACAATACAGGCAAAATTATAATATTAAGCGGTTTTGCAGCTCCTAAACCGGAGTTGATCTGTACATAATCGCTCGGAACATTGGTAAGTAATATTCTTTCTTTTTGCAAAGCGCATTGCCCGATCAAGCCTTCACCCATTGAGAATTTAAGCGGGCCATTTTTTCTTTTTTTGTATGCGTAGGAAGCGATTAATTTAAGTTTTGAATCTTCAAACTTTTCACTTTCTTCCAATATATAAAAT
This sequence comes from Bacteroidia bacterium, assembly GCA_035569635.1. GTDB lineage: Bacteria > Bacteroidota > Bacteroidia > B-17B0 > Aurantibacillaceae > PALSA-968. The sequence continues at coordinate 14,953 of DATMMV010000164.1, forward strand.
AATCCGTGTTGTGCGGTAACAACCTGTGCAAGCTCAGACAGAATGGCCTTTGTAACAGAGTTAAGCTCTTTTTGCCCCTGTAGCATTTGTGTGAATTTAGCCAGGTTGGATTTCAACCAGTCCTGTTCCTGGTTTCTTAAAGTTGTAGCTTTTAAGTTAAAGATCATTTGGTTGATGGTATCTTTTAAAGCTTCCACCTCACCTTTTGCTTCTACACCAATGGTACGTGTTAAGTCACCTTGCGTCACCGCGGACGCCACCTCAGAAATCGCACGTACCTGCGTAGTTAAATTTGCCGCAAGTTGATTTACGTTTTCCGTAAGATTTTTCCATGTACCTGATGCACCCGGTACGTTTGCCTGTCCGCCCAATTTTCCTTCGGCACCCACCTCACGCGCCACTGTTGTTACCTGGTCTGAGAATGTCGCAAGTGTATCGATCATTTCATTGATAGTATCTGTTAACTGTGCAACTTCACCCTTTGCCTGGATAGATAATTTTTGTTTCAGGTTTCCTTTTGCAACCGACGTTACAACTTTTGCGATACCGCGCACCTGGCCTGTTAAGTTAGATGCCATAAGGTTTACAGAATCTGTTAAATCTTTCCATGTTCCCGCAACACCTTTTACCTGCGATTGTCCGCCAAGTTTCCCTTCTGTTCCTACCTCACGTGCCACACGGGTTACCTCAGATGCAAATGAGTTAAGCTGTTCCACCATCGTGTTGATCGTATTTTTTAAGTCGAAAATTTCTCCTTTTACGTCAACCGTAATTGTTTTTGATAAGTCGCCGCTTGCCACCGCTTTCGTTACCTCGGCAATGTTACGCACCTGGCCTGTTAAATTACCCGCCATCTGATTTACAGAGTCAGTTAAATCTTTCCATGTTCCTGCAACACCCGGTACGAATGCCTGCCCTCCTAATTTTCCTTCTGTACCTACCTCTTTTGCCACACGTGTTACCTCAGATGCGAATGCGCGAAGCTGATCCACCATCGTATTGATAGTTTCTTTTAATTGTAAAATCTCTCCACGTACGTCAGCTGTAATTTTTTTCGACATATCTCCGTTTGCCACCGCTATTGTTACTTCAGCGATGTTACGCACTTGTGTTGTAAGGTTACCGGCCATTTGATTTACGGAATCCGTTAAATCTTTCCATGTTCCCGCAACACCCGGTACGTTTGCCTGCCCTCCTAATTTCCCTTCGGTACCCACCTCACGTGCCACACGCGTTACCTCTGATGCAAACGCGCGAAGCTGATCTACCATCGTGTTCAGCGTTTCCTTTAATTGTAAAATTTCTCCGCGTACGTCAACCGTAATTTTTCTTGACATGTCACCACTCGCAACCGCAATCGCCACATCGGCAATGTTACGTACCTGTGCCGTTAAGTTACCCGCCATTTGATTTACAGAATCCGTTAAATCTTTCCATGTTCCCGCAACACCCGGCACGTCAGCTTGTCCTCCTAATTTCCCTTCTGTTCCTACCTCTCTCGCCACACGAGTTACCTCAGATGCAAATCCCCTGAGCTGATCCACCATTGTATTAATAGTGTTTTTTAATTCTAATATTTCTCCTTTTACGTCAACCGTAATTTGTCGTGATAAATCTCCTTTCGCCACCGCCGTTGTTACCTCGGCGATATTACGTACCTGGCCGGTTAAGTTTGATGCCATTTGGTTTACAGAATCCGTTAAATCTTTCCATGTTCCGCCAACACCTTTTACCTGTGCCTGTCCGCCTAATTTTCCTTCTGTTCCCACCTCACGTGCCACACGGGTTACCTCTGATGCGAATGAATTCAGCTGGCCCACCATTGTATTAATGGTATTTTTCAGCTCGAGAATTTCTCCCTTTGTATCCACTGTAATCTGACGCGATAAGTCACCTTTTGCCACCGCCGTTGTTACCTCGGCGATGTTACGTACCTGGCCAGTTAAGTTGGATGCCATTTGATTCACAGAATCCGTTAAATCTTTCCATGTACCACCCACACCTTTTACTTTTGCCTGCCCGCCCAATTTTCCTTCTGTTCCTACCTCCAGCGCCACACGCGTTACCTCTGATGAGAATGAGTTAAGCTGGTCCACCATTGTATTAATGGTTTTTTTCAATTCCAAAATTTCCCCCTCTACAGTTACCGTGATTTTTTTAGACAAGTCGCCGTTTGCCACCGCTGTTGTTACTTCTGCGATGTTACGCACCTGGCCTGTTAAGTTGGATGCCATCTGGTTTACAGAATCTGTTAAGTCTTTCCATGTACCGCCCACGCCTTTTACTTTTGCCTGCCCGCCTAATTTTCCTTCTGAACCTACCTCACGTGCCACACGGGTTACCTCCGCGCCAAATGAGTTAAGTTGATCCACCATTGTATTAATTGTGTTTTTTAATTCTAAAATTTCTCCCGCAACGTTTACCGTAATTTTTTTAGATAAGTCACCTTTCGCCACCGCTGTTGTTACCTCGGCGATGTTACGTACCTGGCCTGTTAAGTTGGATGCCATCTGGTTTACCGAATCAGTCAGATCTTTCCACACACCACCAACTCCGCGTACTTTTGCCTGCCCGCCTAATTTTCCTTCCGATCCTACCTCAAGCGCCACACGCGTTACTTCCGATGAGAATGAGTTCAGCTGATCCACCATCGTGTTGATGGTGTTTTTTAATTCTAATATTTCTCCTTTTACGTCGACCGTAATTTTTTTAGATAAATCTCCTTTTGCCACCGCTGTTGTTACATCAGCAATGTTACGCACCTGGCCCGTTAAATTACTGGCCATTTTATTTACGGAGTCCGTTAAATCTTTCCATGTGCCACCAACTCCTTTTACCTGTGCTTGTCCGCCAAGTTTTCCTTCCGTACCCACCTCACGTGCCACACGCGTTACCTCCGATGAGAATGAGTTCAGCTGATCCACCATCGTGTTAATGGTGTTTTTTAATTCTAATATTTCTCCTTTTACGTCAACCGTAATTTTTTTAGATAAATCTCCTTTTGCCACCGCTGTTGTTACATCGGCAATGTTACGCACCTGGCCCGTTAAGTTACTCGCCATTTTATTTACCGAGTCGGTTAAGTCTTTCCATACACCACCCACGCCTTTTACTTTTGCTTGTCCGCCAAGTTTTCCTTCCGTACCCACCTCACGTGCCACACGCGTTACCTCCATCGAGAACAGGTTCAGCTGTTTCACCATTCCGTTTACCTCTTTTGCAATGCGTAAAAATTCCCCTTGCAGCGGGTTACCTTCAATTGACAAAGGCATTTCCTGAGAAAGGTTTCCTTTTGCCACAGAGGTGATAACGTGCGCGATCTCAATAGTAGGATGCACCAGGTCGGAAATAAGCATATTTACCGAATCCACGCAAGATCCCCAGGAACCTCTTGCCCCGTCAAGAACAACTCTGTTTGTAAGCTTACCTTGTTTACCGATATTGGTTCCTACTTTTTCGAATTCAAATACCATCCGTTCGTTCAGGTCAATGATTTCGTTAAGCGTTTCATAAATAGATCCTTTTGCGCCGGGTTGGCCAATCGGTAAGCGCACAGAAAAATTTCCGTTCTTAACCCGGATCAGAATTTTGAGTAATTCGGCTTCTGTTAAAACAATTTCCCCATTGTATATTTCATTGGATTTCAGATGTTCTCCATTTGTTTTTAAATGCGTACCGTTTGATTTCGGATACGCTCCGTTAGTGCGGAGATGAACACTCTTTGATTTTGGTAATATTTCATTTAATTTTGGCCTGACACCATTTTCTTTCGGTTTCATATTTTTCGATTTCGGTCTCGTGCTTTTAACTTTCATAGGGGGAAAATTGTTAAAGTTTATTTTTTATAGCGGCATTTTGAAAAGGTTTTCCTTTTTCAGAGTAAAGTTATTTTGAAATATATTTCTCGCAAAATATTATTTTAGGTTTATTCTATTCCCTTCATAACTATTTCCCTATTAAACATTTAATTATTAAGCATTTAAAACTGAAAATTCAAGCTTAAACTTCAATTCCCGCAATTTAAAACTCAAACTTCAAATTAAAAAAATACATTCCTTATAATCATTATTATTCGTTGAGATAAGGATAAAAATAGCCCGAAACCGGAAATAAATAGTCGGGCACCTGAAATACAATAAAAACAGTTGTGTGTTTCGTTATATAAGATTGATTTTTCTCAAAAGTTCTTTCTTATACTGTTCGCCAATGGGTAACGGATGTTTTCCAATATAGGCAGTGCCTTCTTCGATATTATCTATATGATGTAAGGCAGTAAGGTAAGACCTGTGAAGACGATAAAATTTATCCTGAGGTAATTTCTCTTCCATTCCTTTTAAAGTTATATGAACAGTCAGGCGTTTATCTGCTGTAAAAATATTTACATAATCTCCGAGAGCCTGTACATAAATAATATCTTTTATTTTAACTTTAGTCAGTAAAGAATTTGATCTCACAAAAATGTAATCTTTTTCCTTTTCATTAAATTCTAATTTCTGATCTCTGTTCTCGTACAATTCTTTGGCACGGTCAACTGCTCCCATAAAGCGGGATAAAGTAACCGGTTTTATTATATAATCTGCAACATTTAATTCAAAGGCTTCAACAGCATAATCCTTTTTTGCCGTAATAAGAATAATGATCGGACGTTTTTCAAGGTTCTTGATTAATTCAATTCCTGTCATACCCGGCATTTCAACATCTAAAAAAACTAAATCCACTTCTTCTTTCTTAAGGTAATTAAATGCCTCAACCGGGTTTTCACATTCACCTTTCAGTTCTAAAAAGTCAACCTGTTCTATCAATTGTTTTACCATTTCCCGCGACATTTTGTTGTCGTCAACTATTATGCATTTCATGTTATTTGGTTTTAAAGGTTTGATTTTTAGCAAGCGATTTTTTTTGAATTTTTTTATGTATTACACAATTTCCTACTAATTGCATACCGAAAATATAAAGTACCTCTTTTTATTAAATGTTTTTTCGTTGAAAATTGTTTTAAAATAGCCGGAAACGGAATATAAACAGTTGGCATAAAACCAGTTTTTCATGATTTATATAATATTTAATTTTTTTTTCGCCAGGGCAGTAACAAGAAATAATACTTTTTTGCCTATTAAAACAATGCTCTTACCTAATACAAAAAAAATTAAAACCGTTTCTTGTTAAATTAGTATTTGGAAGTAAATTTCAAAAACTATTTTATGAAAATAATTGTGCCAATGGCCGGGATGGGCAAACGAATGAGGCCTCATACATTAACTACACCAAAGCCGCTTCTTCCTGTTGCGGGACGATCTGTAGTTCAACGATTGATAGAAGATATTATTAAGGTATCGAATGAAAAAGTGGATGAAATTGTTTTTATTATTGGCCGTTTTGGAAAAGAAACAGAAGAAAATTTAAAAAAAATTGCTTCCGGTCTCGGAGCGGATGCGAGCATTTATTACCAGGATGAAGCGTTGGGTACCGCGCATGCCATTTTGTGCGCCAAAGAAACACTGGAAGGAAAAATAATTATAGCATTTGCAGATACACTTTTTAAAGCTGATTTTAAATTAGATGATTCACGGCAGGGAATTATTTGGGTACAAAAAGTAAAAGACCCGAAAGCGTATGGAGTTGTAAAAGTAAATTCTGAAAGCGTAATTACCGATTTTGTTGAGAAACCGGATCAGTTTGTTTCGGACCTGGCCATTATTGGGATATATTATTTTAAAGATGGAGCCATGCTTAGAAAAGAATTGGAGTACCTGATTGATAACAATATTAAAGATAAAGGAGAGTATCAATTAACCAATGCTTTAGAAAACATGAAAAACAAAGGGGTTATGTTCACTCCGGAAACTGTTACCGAATGGTTTGATTGCGGCAACAAAGATTCTACTATTTATACAAACCAACGTATTCTGGAACTCAGCAATAGGAAAAATCTGATCTCAAAAACACATGTCTCTCTGAATTCTGTTATAATTGAACCCTGTTATATCGGAGAAAATGTAAAGCTTATCAATTCGGTAATCGGCCCTTATGTTTCTATTGGTAATAATTCCGTGATTGAGGATTCCGTAATCAGGAATAGTATTATACAAACCAATACAAAAATTTCATCTGCCAATATCCGCAACTCCATGTTCGGAAATTATGTTGAATTTAAAAGTCATTGTACCGAATTAAGTATAGGAGATTATAGTATACAATATACTACACCTTAAAATAAATTAAATAAGGTTAAGCCTCTTAAGCAGTTCCTTCCTGAATTGTTCTCCTATAGGAATTGCATGCTGGCCGATATAAGCGGCGTTTTCTTCTATTTTATCAATATGGTCTATAGCAATTAAATAAGAACGGTGTAATCTGAAAAATTTAGAGCCCGGTAACTTTTCTTCCATGCTTTTTAAAGTGCAATGCACCATATTGCGTTTAGTTAAAGTAAAAATGTTTACATAATCACCAAGAGCCTGTATATAAGTAATATCATCTAATTTAATTTTAGCAAGAACAGAATTAGAACGTACAAAAATATAATCTTTATCTTTTTCGGTATTCTCAATTTTCTCGTGCCGGTTATCATATAACTCTTTTGCCCTGTCTACAGCGGCCATAAAACGTGGCATTGTCACCGGTTTTATGATATAATCGGCCACGTTGAGCTCAAATGCTTCCACAGCATAATCTTTTTTAGATGTAACAAGAATTACTATCGGACGTTTTTTTAAATTTTTGAGCATCTCTATGCCTGTCATCTCCGGCATTTCCACATCCAAAAAAATGAGATCAATATTTTCCGTTTCGAGATAATTAAATGCTTCTACCGGGTTAGAGCATTCTTTCTTTAAATTAAGAAAACTTACCTGAGATATTAATAGTTTAATGGTTGTTCTCGCCATTTTACTATCATCTACAATAATGCAATCCATTCGCTGAGTTTAAGACCAAAATTAACCATAAACTTTTAAATACAGTAGTTTATTAAAATCGGGTCATGCTACCTGCTTTTGCGCAGGTGGTTGGGGAGGTACTTCTGATAAAATTATTTGCTGTTTTTTTACGCTTTCTGTGGCAGCCCGGACATTTTGACTTTTATTAAAATATGTTTCCATGGTTAACCTGGACAACAAATAATTAATAGTTGATGCCGAACTTTGGTTTAGGTCAGCTCCGCGCTCATCTACCGAGTCATAGCAACCTCCTGTGCAAGGATTGTAGATTACCTTGTTCAGGTGATTGTTTCCCAAAAACCAGTTAAAGGCATTTTCCATTTTTTGTAAATACTCACCCGAATTAAATTGATCGTAAAATGATCCCAGCGCAAGTATAGTATATGATAAATCGAGTGGTTGCATTTGCTGGCGTGAAGCTTCTTCTGTATTCAGGGTCTTTTGATTACGGCTTACCAGGGAATTGTCTGAATTAAAATTGTGTAACAATAAAAAATCGAAAGATGTTTTTGCAATATCCTTATATAAATATTCTCCGGTTGCAGAGTAGGCATATAATAAAGCCTCCGGCAAAACACCGTTGTTGTATGCCATATAGCTCTCAAACCATTCCCATCCTTTTTCGGATGTTCGTTTATACATTTGCACTAACCTGTTTGCTAATCCCTTTATGATCGCGGAAATTTCGCCTGATTTTTTTTCAATATTGTAATAATACAAGCCTTTAATGGTAAAAGCCATTGCCCTGGTTGAATGCAGCGTGTTTATTTTAAACAACACCTGCCGTATGATTGCGTCAGCCGCTTCGGTCAATTCTGTAGGTAAAATATTACGCATTGAAACAAGGTATCCCAGGGCCCAGATTGCTTTTCCGTTGGCATCCGCCAGATTACAGGTATTATTTTGAAGAGTAAAGGATCCTTTATAATCTACATAATTTAAAAAATAACCCTCGGATTGCAGGCAATGTTTTATGAAATTGAAATATATTTTTATATACTCAATGTCCGACTCATGCCTGTCCAATTCATATCGCCTGCATTGGGTTATCAATGCCATTGCATTATTATTTAATGTATAGCCCGAATTAATATCAGGTTGATTCATGTCTGCAAGTTGCAGCATGCCAAAACTTGTTGTCATTTTTTGGAAATGAGAAAAATTAATTTCCGGTAAATTATAATTTAACGTAATTTTATCATTAATCAATTTTTTATATAACGCAACATATTGTATAGCTATATTTTCCCATGCAACCTTAGCTGTTTTACGTAACGCGGCCATACTGATATTTTTTCTCAGACGCTCATCAAACAATAAACGGCTTATTGTTTCGCTTAACATTTTCGGGTTTTCAAAATTAACCAAGATGCCCGAATTACCGGAAAGGATTTCGCTTGCATAAGGGACAGGAGTGGAAATTATGGAGCAACCACAACTCATCGCATAAGAAAGAGTTTCATTCAATACCTTACTTGTGTCATTGGAAGTAAATAAATATATATCCGTAAGTTGTAAATATTCCAGTAATGAATCCAGCGGTAAATAATAATTAATAAACCTAACGTTATTCTGCAATTCTAATTCTATCACTTTTGTTTCGAGTTTACTGCGATATGTTTCGCCCTCTTCCGCCAAAACAGAAGAATGGGTTTTGCCGATGATAAGAAACATGACATCAGGGCTTGTTTTTATTATATAAGGTAATGCATCTAAAGTTATTTCTATGTTTTTTGCCGAATTGAGAAACCCAAAAGTGGAAAGGACTTTTCTGTTCTTTAATCCGTATTTATTTTTTAACAGATCTTTATCCATATGCTTTACTAAGTGTGTACCGTATGGAATGACAATTATTTTGTTTTTCCTTAAATCATACTCGCTTATTAATACATTACCCGAATAATCCGTCATTACAACTATTGCATCAGACATTGAAGCAATTTGCTGGACAGTTTCTTTTATATATGCAGTAGGAGTAGAAGTAATTGAATGAATGACCGTTGCCACAGGCTTTGTAAGGCTGCTTAAAAATTGTATCAGGTACTGTTCTTTGTTTTCGAATATTGCCGATTCATACTGAAGTATAACCAGGCATGTCTGATCAGTCCCGTTAATTAAATTTGCGAGCTCTGTATAAGACTCAACACAAGCCGGATTAAGTAAATATTTTACTTCTGAAGGATATTTGTGTTTTTTAGTGACGGTTTCAATTGCGCAAACTTTCAGAGAAAATGAATTGCTAAACTTTTTGCTCAGTACTTTTAGTAAATCACGCGAGTAAGCTGAAACGCCGCTCTCGTCAGGGGGATATAAACTAATAAATAAAATCTCGGGCACCGAAACTTTTTCATTTTCAGAAGAAGTGGACTCAGATGAAATCTCCTCAACAAGTTTCAATAAACTTTGTTCGGATGTTATATTGGTTTGATTTAACAAGACATCTGTATTTTCCATCTTCTTTATTGTTAAATTTATTGTATGCGGGCAATCTTTGCTTAAATTATCGGGAAAGGTGTATTAATTTCCATATCATTATATGTACCTGCTTTAAATATTTATAGAAAATTCGGCAACAAACAAATCGCGTAAACCTTGTTCCGCATCCGGGTTTCCTTTTTTGCCGGCAGATATTTTTTTAACAATCTTTTTCATTTATAAATTTCCTGTTTGTTTTATTTAATTACTGATTACATTTGATCAACATTGTCGAGAATAATTTTTTTTTCTTCCGGACGATTAAAAAAGCGTTTCATTAAACCTGCTCCTATAGATTTTATTCTGGATGCACTTCCCGCAATTCCCATTTGTAACAATGTACCTGCTAATTTCTTGACCGGATTACGGGTTTTGCCAAAGACCGCTTTTTTTGCGAGGTAGCCGGCGGCAAGACCAATTATGTTTGTTAAAATGTTTTCTTTTATACTTGAGGCAGAAGTTACATCCTGAAATGTATTTTTAAGCAGATTCAGCGGCCTCAAACTTTCTTTAATTTTAATTAATTCACCTTTCAACGCCGCACCGGCATTAGATCGCTTAATTTCCAATTCCGCTATTGCCTCTTTCAATTCCTGTGTGCTGGTGATCTTTTTCATGTTTTTAATTTAGAACTTGCGTAATGAAAGAATCACCGATGTATTTTCTAAGCCGGTTTTTTCCGGCGAGATATAAAACAACTCCAAGGAAACCATAAAAGCCCGCAACCCAAAAAAAACCATAGTATATTTTACCTAACAAATCACCAAGCCAAATGGCTGCTCCTATGCTGGCCACAAAAATGCCCGCAATAAGCATAAGTATAATCAGAAGATATGAAATAGCTGATGATACAGCACCCGCCGTTTTGTCAATAGCTTTGAGCTTCAGTAATTCTAAACTCGTCGCGCCGTAATCTTCCACTTTTTCAAGTAATGATTCTGTTAAGCCGGTTTTACCTTCCATAATTCCCTTTGTTGGAGTTGTTTATATATTTTATCCGATTGCTTTTTTAACATCTTCTTTAAATTCATCTGCTTTTATTTTTCCATTTTGCACAACGTGCTTTGCTTCTTCCTTAGCGGAGTTTATTTTTTCCGTCATGTTATCCATTAATTCGTCAAACTTCTCTTTTAAGGCCTCTGCATAATCTTCGCCTTTTTTGGTGAGTTTTTTCCTGGTTTCAGAACCTTTGTCCGGTGCCAGCAATACACCTAATAATGCACCGGCGGCTGCGCCTGCCAGTACTCCTAATAAAATTTTTCCCGTACTCATAAGTTGTTTTTTAATTATTTAAATCAAAGATACAGGGCAGGCCGCCCGCGTTCTTTAGTATTCGGTAAGGAGTTAATTAAAATAGCCCGAAAAGGGAAATTAGTATCCGCAGGGATATATAAAATAGAAAAGCGTCGGATTTAATCGGCGCTTTTCAGACCTGTATCATTGCTATGGTAAAACAATAAACAGGCACAAATTTGTTTAAATAATATCAGCTCTTTACTATTACCAGGTATTTTGAAGCACTCCAAAATTTTTCGGGGTCGGTAATTACGATATTTTTAACAAGGTTTTTATTTTTAGGATCTTTATCAAGATTATATGAATCGGAGGGATGAATCGTTATAATTTTTACATCTTCGCCGTTAACAGGGATACTTCCTGTTTGTGTATAGTCAATTGTTACAAATTTATTTTTATCAAAATTTGTGCTTAAGCTTGAAGTTCTGCCAATTCCCAGTAACCCGCCTTTCCTGTCAATTAATTTGGCTTCCTGTAATTCCTTTGTTTTACCGATTATATAATAAGCAGTGTGTAGTTCCTTTGTTTTTTCGGCAATGGTTTTTGCACCTGCTGAATTTTGTGCGGTAAGCGTATCCACTGAAGTTTGCAATTGAGCAACCTGCGCGTCAAGTGAAACAAGTTTTTCATTCAGTGCCGTTAACTCTGTCTCTTTTTGCAACAACTGATTGTTTAAAGTAGCAATTGTTGTTTCGAGTTGTTTATTCTTATTTGCCGAATGCTTCAGTCTTTTTTTCAGGTCGGCAATTTTTTCCCTGTTTTGTTTCATTAATTCATTTATGGAAGCAATCTGTTCGTTTATTCTGTCCTTCTGATTTTTTTCCAATCTGCGTCCGGACTTTTCTGAATTTGCGTAAATAATCTGTTGCCGGGCAGCTACGGAATCAAGATTTTGTTCTACTTCATTAAAAGCAGATATAAACGAGTTTACTGACTCTTCGCGCTCCGCGGCAATTTTCAGAAGCGAATCCCGCTGGTTATTAACTCTGGCAAGCTCTTCTTCTGTCTTCCTGTTGTTGCATGATGCGATTAGTATAAATGTTGTCGCGATTAAAATATATTTTTTCATAATTAGTTTTTGTTAATTCACAGCAATACTATGAATACTTTTTCCCTGCTGATTTGATATTCGGTGAAACAGGAATTAAAATAGGTCAGCGCATCAAATAAAAAGTAGTTGAAATTATATAAGAAAGCGGGTATGGATGAAAATCCGCAGAAATTTGTTTTTAGCACAGAATTGAGAATAGATTTTTCTGAATAAAAAAGGGGCTTTTTACAGCCCCTTTTAAAGAATGAATCATCGTTATTACTTGTAAACACTTTTGGTGGTATGATGGACATTGTGCCCTGTACCCTTAATATGGTTACCATCCTTATCAAACCATGTTATTTGTCCATCCTCCTTATCCCTGGTGAAATATTTAATTACTCCGCCGCGATCTTGAGCCCAAACTATAACATTATTATGATTCTTTGAACAATAATTGGCTATTTCGGCCGGGTATTCATTATCTCCAAGTTGCCTGTCAGTTTCGATTAATTTTCCGCTCTTACTATATAACGCAACAGAACTTATTGATGCGTTTGTAAAACTGACCCTGTAGTTTTCGCCTTCTTTTTTCCAGGTTGGTGAAATATCACGGGTATAATAATCCTTATTGAAAGCAGCCTTTACCACTTCCGGCACAACAACAGTGGTCTTATCCTGTGGAATTGGTGTTTTCTCATAAGTGGTTTCCGTAATTCCGGTTTTATGATTCATTCCTTCGTTCTTCGTTTTATGATAAGTTTGTGCATTTAAACCTATGCACGCACCAAAAATCGCTAATGTTGCGACTATTTTTTTTGTGTTCTTCATAGCTTTATGTTTTAAGGTTAATATTCCGTTTTTGTCCTGATAAACCCGAAAATTATGCCAATATGATTTTTTGATTTAATTATTTGTAACAGAAAGAGTTTTGTAAAGTAACTGAAACTGAAAACCATCAATTTTAGAAAAACTTTCCCGTTCTGAGAATTTTATTTTTCCTTCTTTTTTTAAATAAAAAACTACGCTGAAGCCTTTCAATATCCGAACCTGGTTAATACTGAAATTGATACTGTTTAACTCCGGTAAAATCATACATAATAATTTCGGCTATTAATTTTGCCCTTTTAACGAAAACAGCTTTAGAAATTACGCTGTAAAAATATTTTTGTAATTACTTTTAATAAAAACAATTTAACCCAAACGATGTATTTATATGTATGAATTAAGTAAAAGCATTTTGGAAAAGGTAAGTTTTGATAAGGCACTTTTCCATAAGGAATTAATGAAAGCAGTTAAATGGATTACACTTGATGAAAAATCACTACTTGAAGTATGGTGTTTAACAAAATTCGGACACAAATATAAAGATGAAATAACACAAGTTTTCAAAATAACATACGACTCTGTTACGGAATTTTAAAACAGAATTTTTGTAAGCAGACTCACCAATATTTAGTAATCAATTCACTTTTATTTAAAAATGTTTGATTTTAAATTGCCCGGTTTTTAGGATTTGCAACCGGGATATGCCCCCCGATAATATTCCATTCTTTGACTATCTAAAGAATAATTTGAACGATAATTCAGAGATACAAATTGATGTCAAATTAAATTTGCTTTACAAAATCATACAAATAAATTAAATTTTACATCATGAAAATTAAAATTGTGTTAGTGTCGGTTATAATTTTATTCATAACGGGGTTCTTTTATTTTACAAATGCGTTGCAAGCAGAAGATAAATTGTCATCTGAAAAAAATCTGATACCTGAACCGGACTTAAAGAATTGGCCGGAAGCTTCTCAAATAGCGGCCAAAGAGATGATTGATAAATACGGTAAACCAAATGAATCTACTTCTGAAATGCTTATTTGGAATAATAATGGAATATGGATGCAGACTATCGTCTACAGAAAAGAAATGAAGCATAATTTTCCTAAACCCCATTCAGATGTTTTAGAACAATGGATAAATTATAGGGTTCCTCCTTCTAAATATACGGAATTGACTCAATTTGACGGGAGTATAACAGCAAATCGCACCAATGGAACTATTTCTGCCAGGTCTGATAAAGAAGCTATGAATATTTTAACATTAAATCTTGTATACACGATTATTAACGAATCTAAGGATGTGGAGAAGGCAAGAACAGAATATACCAGGAATGCCGTTGCCTTTGAAAAAGGCGAAATGACTTATTACACTTATAAATTAAATTTTTTTAATGATGCGTCAGCGCCGGATGCCGATAAACCTTTCAACCTGACAGAAAGTATTATTTTGGGAAGTAAATAAAAAAATGTACCGGTAAAGAAATGAAACAAAAATTTATCAAGGATTAAGAGTAAAATAAGGCAGCCCATAAAAGGAATAATCCGGTTCGTCAATCCTTGCGGGATCAATTTTTCCGGATTATTCTTATAATGCTTAGTAGGATCGGGGTTTTTATCAGGTTTTAACGGGATATTCTTTTCCGGTTAACAGGAAGGTTATTCTTTTTTGGTATTTTATTGTCTTCCTGTATCTTGATCTGTTAAGCGAATGTTTCAGAATTTTATTACTTCTCAACACCAATTATTCCCGGAGAATACTATACTGTATTATTTTAAGATGCTCCTTTTTTCAATAAAGCGGATCTGTTTTTGTAATTTGGTTTGAAACTTTAAAAATTATTCTTCCGCCGGTTCCTCTATTTCCACCTTTGAATTGCGTTGTGCAAGAGCATGGAGCGTACTGACAATATTTTCGTTCCCTTTATTTTCAAGATCAGTCAGTTCGTTACTTATTTTCACTTTACGGGTAATTCCCATGAGGCTTACTATACCTTTAAGACGGTTCTCTGAATCAACCACAGGCAAACGGCCAACTTTTTTAGTTCGCATAACTTTAAGCGCGGATGCAGCATCATCTTCAGGTTTAATGCTGTGAATAGGAGATTTCATAACCTCATGCACTTTAATTTCCTGCGCTGTTTTGTTTGATTTACCAATTGCCAGGGTTATGTCACGATCAGTAATAGTGCCAATCACTTTTTGGTTTTCATCCACGACAGGTAAAAAACCGATATTGGATTTACCCATTTGTGCGGCTGCGTTTTTCAGATTTTCATTTTTAACAACCGATTGAGGCTGTGTTTTCATTATTTCTTTTACTGTTTTCATTTGTTTTTGTTTTAATTGTTTATAATTTATTATAGTTAATCACTTATTTATTTTCTGCGTTTCATACTATCCGCTTTGCAAAACTCATTGTAGTCGCAATGTTTTTCCATTTCTTCTTCACAGCAATTAATGTTTATGACGCAGCCTTCCTCATGGCCTCCGGCATAATGTTTCATCATTTTTTTACAGCCATGGTGATAACCATTCATATAATGCCCGTCTTCTTCGCCCGTCATTTTATATTCCTTATGCATCATGCCCGAGCCATATTTGCAGCACATGGCAATACAACAAGCGCCTGCACAGGCTAAGGTTAGAAATCCTCCAACTATAAAGAACCATGCGGCACAACGGTAAAGATGCCCAAGCATTTCCTTTTTAGTTTGAATTAATAATTTTACGCCTGCGTATATAACCAGCAGAGCAAGTGAACTTGCAATTAATATCATGATATTATTTTTACGGGTTTACTTTATTTTTTGTTCGGGTAATTTGTTCAGAGCCAATATTCTTCGGATTATAAGAAATTCTTTTCTCAATTTTTCCTGTTTTTTTCTGAATGGTTAGAATTCCATTTTCTTTTTTTGCTTCTTTGCGTGCCTGATCAATTGCTTCTTTTTTTGAATGAAACAATTTTTCAATTTTTTTACTACCTTCTGTTTTTATTGCCCATTTATTTTCGAAAGGGATTACATAGCGATCTCTGCCGTGATGTTTTACATCAGTGATGTGTGATTTCTCCGGATTTTCAATTTTCATACCCCGATTGGCGGCCCAATCCTTAGCCCGGCTGATAGCGGTTGCAATGGCTATGCCTTCTTCCATTTTTCCATCCTCAATTAAAGCATTACCTATTTCAATAGCTTTATTACGAACCTCCTCGGGAAGATTCTTCATTGAATCGGGATAGTTTTTCTTTGTCCAGGACATACTATTTTAATTAACCTTTGTTTTTTGTGAAGGCCAGGCAGACAGTATTAATTTTTTTATACGTTTTAAGTAGTAATCAATATAAAATATATAGCCGGAAGGTTATAAGCCCCCGGCTATTTTGGATTAAGCTACTTTGATTTCCTTTTTTGGCTTTGTAACTGTCACTTCCTTTTTAGGAATGGTTACATGTAACATTCCGTTATCATATTTAGCATTGATATTATTTTCGTCTATATTGTCAGGCAATGCAAAAGTTCGGCTGAAACTGCTGTAGGAAAATTCGCGGCGACGATAATTTGTTTCTTCATCCTTTTTCTCTTCTTCTTTTTCGCTGCTGACAGTTAAAACTCCATCCTCAACATCTATTTTAAAATCGTCCCGTTTCATACCCGGAGCAGAAAGATCGAGTTTAAATTCTTTATTGGTTTCGGTGATGTTAGCGGGAGGAGAAGATATTCCGCTTGTAAAAAAATCATCGTCAATGTCCAATAAACTTGGTGAAAAAAAATTGTTTGCAAAAAAATCATTTCTTAGTGATGGAAATAGCGTTCCATTTCCGTTTCTTCTTCTTTTTGTTATTAAATGTGTCATACTTTATTTTTTAATTGTTATATATAATTATAATAGTAGAAAAACTATTTGTGTGAGCAAACGTAACACCTGATTTGAGGAAGCAATGCTGATATTCGGTTAATGGATATTTTGTATAGCCGAAATCCTATATTTCTATTCTTTTATATAACCTATTGCTTCATTATCCTGCTCTAATCTACCGAAACGGGGCAATTTTACCTCTATCTGTTTGGTTGTTTCAGTTCCTAAATTGTACACTCTCTGTTTTTTTAATATTACTTAAACTTATTTTTTTATATTTGATTTATCATTGCGTTTACCAAACCTTTACATGGAAGCGAAGATTAAAGATATTCTAAACAACATTGCGGACAAAAAAGATTTGTATAGCAGGGTTGCTCAATTGATTTTGAAATCAGACAATCAGGAAAATGCGATTCAGTTTATTAAGGAATGTGGCGAGCAGATACATAGTAAGAGACTGCAAAAGCATTGGGGAGATACTTTGATTGAAGAAATAAAAAACTTTTGTCAGGAAAGAGGGTTTATCAATCCTATTCTGAGCAACAAAACGATAATACTTCAAACCAAAACATATGAAAATTAAAAACATCTTTTTGAGTTTATTTATCCTTTGCGGATTTTTTATACTTGCATAACAAAGCGATACTACAAAATGACACAGGAATCCTTCAGTACTAAAAACGCTTGAATCCCCGTTTGTTTGAAACGGGATTGAACTGTTTTTTTGTAAACGGGATTCGAACAGGAAAGTGCTGAAAAGCTCCAATTTTACAAGCGTTTAGGAGCGAATAGCTACCTGTTAATGTATCGGTACCTTTATGTGCTTTTGCGGAGAAGGAGGGATTCACACCTACCTTCCAAAACCCTTATAAAAGCCAACACTTTCTGATTTTCTACATCAATGGTTTAACAATGGTATAGCGAAAGTAAGAAACACTTTTCAATCCGGTAACTCTAAGTTATCAGATAATTGTGCGTAAGTATAGGAAGTCTTTTTATTAATAATACGTTGAAACACGTAGTCAAAATCACATAATTTTATTGTATGTTTGGCTTTGCAAAATAACAACTATCAATACTTAAAAAATGAAAAAAATACTATTTATTGCTTTACTCTTTATCATTAAACAAGTAAACGCGCAGGTATGTTTTAGCACTGCTACAAACTATGCGGCAAATAATGGCCCTTATGGAGTTTGCAGCGAAGATTTTAACGGAGACGGGTTTAAAGATCTGGCTGTAGCTAATTATTTATCAAACGATGTATCGATATTATTGGGTACAGGAACAGGTAGCTTTGGCTCTGCCACAAACTTTACGGTAGTTACTTCTCCTCGTTCAATTACAAGCGCGGATTTTAATGGCGATGGGTTTAAAGACTTGGTGGTAACGAGTTATAATAATGTTAATGTATTATTAGGTACGGGCACCGGGAGCTTCGGAGCCGTTAGCAGTTTTGCGACAGGTACTACTGCTTTTTCTGTTATTAGTGTAGATTTTAACGGAGATGGAAATCTTGACCTGGCAGTAGCTAATTATGGTTCGAACGATGTATCGATATTATTGGGTACAGGTACGGGCAATTTTGGCGCTGCTACCAACTTTGCGGCCGGAAATGTTCCTGAGTCAGTTGTTAGTGCAGATTTTAATGCAGATGGAAAGCCTGATTTGGCCGTGGCCAATGGGGGCTCAAACAATGTATCCGTATTATTAGGCACAGGCACAGGCAGTTTTGGGGCTGCTACAAACTTTGCGGCAGGTACCGGTCCCCGTGGAGTTACAAGCGACGACTTTAACGGAGACGGAAAAAAAGATTTGGCTACGGCTAACGGTAATTCAAACAATGTATCGATATTATTGGGTAACGGAACAGGAGGATTTAGTGCTGCTGTAAACTTTGCGGCAGGTAATTTTCCTTATTCAATTACAAGCTCAGATTTTAATGGAGACGGAAAAAAAGATTTAGCTACGGCTAATGAAGGAACGAACAATGTATCTGTATTGGTCGGTACAGGCACGGGCAGCTTTGGGGCTGCAACAATTTTCACGGTCGGTAATGGCCCTACTTCAGTTATCAGCAGTGATTTTAACGTAGATGGTAAAGCAGATCTGGCTACGGCCAATAATGGTAATACTATAAACACGGCTTCTGTTTTATTAAATATTTTACCTCATACAAGCGTTACCGGCAATACTACCATTTGTAATGGCAGCAGTACTGTTTTAACAGCCAATGGAGCATCTTCTTACGCATGGAGTGGAGGTATAATAACAAACACAATTTCTGTTTCGCCTACAGGCACAACTTCCTATACTGTAACGGGCACTAATTCAGGGTGTGGAACTACATCGACAAGTGTGGTAACTGTAACTGTTAATCCCTCTCCGGCTCTTACTGTCAGCGCGTCACCTGCAATCATATGTTCAACACAAAGCACAACACTTAGTGTTAGCGGTGCAACAAATTATACATGGAGTGCTAATGCGGGAAGTGCAACAACTTCGGTAGTTTCTGTATCTCCTTCAGCAACCACGATTTATTCTGTTACAGGTAATATAGGATCTTGTTCTGCGACGGCAACCGTTGCGGTCAATGTAAATACAACACCAACGGTAACAGTTAATGCTACGGCAACGGTAGTGTGCTCCGGTACTTCGATAACACTGAGCGGAGCCGGTGCTACTACTTATACCTGGACAAGCGGAATTAGCGACGGAGTTGCGTTTACACCAACTGCAACAGCAACGTACACTGTTACGGGTACAAGTAGTGGTTGTCAAAACAGCGCAACAACAACCATTACGGTTAACCCGCTGCCAACTATAACGGCTAATGCAACGGCTACTTTAGTTTGTTCAGGAACTTCTGTTGTATTAACAGGGGTTGGTGCCAATACATATACATGGACCGGTGGAGTTACAAACGGAGTAGCGTTTGTACCATCTGCAACTCAAACGTATTCGGTAACAGGAACGGATGGAAACGGGTGTAAAAACACAGCTACAAAAAGTGTTGTT
>DATMMV010000165.1:0-32541 GCA_035569635.1 Bacteroidia bacterium
CATCATACTGGTAACGGTGGGCATTTTTATACCCAGCCGCTTGGAAAGCTCATTAACATTCACTTCTCCCGATTCATTAGATAAGTTGAATAATGCTTTCAGGTAATTTTCTTCAATTAATGAATTCATGCTATAAAGATAAAGATTGAAACCCTAACAAAGCAACTTTTCAAAGCAATAATTAAAATATATTTGTTAGACTAATCTAACTTATTACTTTTGTATAATAAACAATTAAATATTACGCGCGTGAAATTATTTAAAACAGGGATAATACTTCTATTGCTTTTTTCTTTTTCTGAACAAGTTAAAGCGCAGGGTGATGATAATAAAAACCATTATAAAGGGCTTTTTGAAAACCGCTTTGATTCATTAGAAAAATGGAGCCTTCATTTTCAGCTTACTGATGTTTGGCAGTCTCATCCGGCTTTTCGTGCAGTGTATTCCGGCGCGAATAGTTTGCAGGATACAGCAGACAGGGCTATGTCGGTAACATCCACTTTATTCTTAGGTAGAAAACTATGGAAGGGAGCATCAGTTTTTGTAAATGCCGAAATTGCAGGCGGGAAGGGTTTAAGCTATGCAACAGGGCTTGGGGGTGAATCTAATGGTGATTGCTTTAGAGTAGGAAATCCTGCACCGGCATTATACATGGCTCGTGGGTACTTTGAACAGTATATTACTATAAGAAAATCCAAAGCAGAACATCGAGACGGAGACCTAAATCAACTGGCTGGTACCATACCTTCCTCATGTGTGAAAATAACAGTAGGCAAATTTAGTTTAGCGGACTTTTTTGATGATAATTCTTATAGCCATGACCCTCGTAGTGAGTTTATGAACTGGGCTTTGATGGATAATGGGGCTTGGGATTATGCGGCAAATACACGTGGTTATACTTGGGGCGGAGTAATAGAGTTAATTGAACCGGGATATTCCATTCGAGTATCAAGTGTGCTTGTTGGCAAACTTACTAATTCTCAAATAATGGATTTGAATATTAAAAAAGCAAATGGCAACAACATTGAATTTGAAAAAAAGTTTAAGATAAAAAGCCATCCCGGCAATTTACATCTTTTAGGATACGTCAATTTTTCACGCGCGCCATCTTATAATACTGCTATAAGTGAAATGAAGAATGGAGATAGCTCATTAGTAGATGTGATTAGAGGCCATACATTAGGCACTCAATATGGCGGTGTAAAATATGGTTTAGGAATAAGTTTTAACCAAGAGCTTACAAAAAACATTGGCATTTTTTCTCGGATAGGTTGGAACGATGGGCAAACCGTTTCGTGGGCTTTTGCCGAGATAGACCAAACTGCAAGTGTTGGAATGAGAATAACCGGAGACATTATAAAACGTCCTGATGATAATTTTGGTATTGCCGGTATAGTGAATGGAATATCAGCCCCACACCACAATTATCTTAATACCGGGGGATACGGATTTATATTGGGCGATGGAAAACTCAACTACGGCTACGAACAGATTTTAGAAACTTTTTATAAGGTCAAGTTAAGCCAGTGGCTATGGATAACACTTGATTATCAGTTTACCTTGAATCCCGGTTATAATAAAGATAGAGGCCCTGTTAGTATATACGGTATTCGCACTCATGTTGAGTTTTAGATTTGATACTCTGTAAATTAATGTACTATATTAAACCCTCACCCCTATCAGTGTAACATCATCGACCTGTTCCAAATCACCGACCCAGTCCGCAAAAGTTTTTTCAAGTAATCTTTTTTGTTCAAGCATTGGCAAATATGAATTGGCTGACAGCAATTCTCTTAAATTCTTGCTCATAAACTTTTTACCTTTCTCTCCACCAAATTGATCGGGGAAGCCATCGGTTAAAGTAAAAACCACATCTCCGGTTTGTAGATCAATTTCTTGTTGTGTAAATGAAACTGTATCTCTATCGTGTTTACCCACTGGCATCTTGCCCGCTTTAATATCTATTGTTTCTTTTCCCCTAACAATCCAAACTGGATTATTGGCCGCTGCTATTATTAGTTTCTTGTTTTTAAAATCATAAACAGTTAGGCTTGCATCCATTCCGTCTTTACCCCCAAGTTCACTGCCGTCCTTTTTTAAACGTTCAATAATTGTTTTACGAGTAGAATTTAAAATATCAGATGGTTGAATTAAAGTTTCACTGGCCTTCTCCAAACTGGTAATGTTCAGCAAACTCATAATGGCTCCCGGTACACCATGCCCTGTGCTGTCTGCCGTTGCCAGTACGAAATTTCCATTATTTAATTTTCCTGCCCAGTAAAAATCACCGCTTACAACATCTTTGGGTTTAAAAAAAACAAAGTAATCGTTTAAATTTTCGTCCAGTATTTCTTTGGTTGCTAAAAAACTTCTTTGTATTCGCTCAGCATAATTTATGCTATCAGTAATTTCTTTGTGTTTCTCTTCAATAATGTGTTTTTGACTTTCTACTTATAAAATAGGAAACGATTGCAATAACAATTGCATAAGTGACTAAATCGACATATTCACTTTCATTTTTCCTTTATTCTGTGATTAAAAAATTATTTCTCATCTACGAAAGCCTATTATTTTCTTTCATAATTGAGTAATACTATGCTGTCTTTTTCGAATACGCGACTGGATACTAATTTTAGTTCCAAATTATTTTGTATGCTATCAAAAATGGAGGTGCCTTTGCCTAAAGCAATCGGATCAAGCATAATGGTGTATTGGTCAATTAAGCCTGCATCGGAAAATTGGGATAAAAGGCTTCCACTGCCTAAAATTGTAATTCCTTGTTTGCTTTTTTGCTTTAGCTGTTTTATCTGCTCAACAATATCACCTTTAATAATGCTTGTGTTTTTCCAATCAGCATTTTTGAGTGTGTTTGAACAAACTATTTTTTGAGATTTGTTCATGTTTTCTGCCACTATCGGCATTAACTCTGCTGCCATTGGTGTTGGCCAAAAACTCGCCATCATCTCGTATGTTTTTCTTCCGAAAAGCAAAATGTTATTGGCACTTGAAGCATCGTTTGCGAATTTAGTAGCTTCACCACCATGGGGATGCCAGCTTGTGTCCTCATTTTGGCCTTTGAAAAAACCATTAAGGGTAATGAATGTAAAAGATGTTAGTTTGCTCATTTGTTTTTTTGACAAAGTAACAACGAGGAAATTCGCAGAACATTGACTTAGGTCAAAAAATCATTTTGATTTCAATCTGCTTAATGTTTCCTGTTTTATATCAAGGTAAGAGGCTATTATTTTATTGGAAAGACGTTGTACAACTTTGGGATTTTCTTTTATCAATTGATCGTATCTTTCTTTTGCCGATAATGTAACCAAGCTTTCGATTTTTCTATTTTGAAATGAATAGGCCATTTCCATTATTTTTAAATAGAAATTTTTCCATTGAGGAATTTCATCGACTAAACGGTAAAAATCTTTGTGACTAATAACTAAGATCTCCGTTTTTTCTAATGCATCAATGAATTCGAAGGATGGTTTTTGAGAAATAAAACTTGTAAGCGCAGTCCCGATTGAAGGTTCAATCATTAGATATCTTGTTTTTTCGTGACCTTGTTTTGTAATAAAATAGGTTCGAATACATCCACTATTAATAAAATAAAATTCTTTTGAGATATCACCTTCAGACAATATAATTTCATTTTTTTTAATCAATCTTGTTTTAAAACAATCAACTACCTTATCAAGCTCGCGACTATCAAAGGTTGAGAACATTTGTATTAATTGTTTTAGATTATTTTTTGCTTCCATCTTGGCAATAGATTGGACATTTGCATTTGCAATTTTACTTTTCTCATACTGCTTTTATTTAATCATCGGCATATACTTTTCACGATTCTCGATAATTACCCAAATTTCTATCGCGAACAACACAAGTGCAATGGGCAATCCCGATGGAGCATACATTATATGGGTTAAAAGTATTCCGATCAATACCGGAAATATTATTATTGCGCCAAGCGCCCTGTATTTGTTGGTAATGAAAAGTATTCCGCCAATAATTTCGGCGACTGCAATAAGCGGGAAGAGCCAGCCAATTGTCATAAAGGCTCCAAATAATTTCACCATGTTTTCAGGCATATCTTTGGGCATAGGCATATAATTAAAAAATTTATTTAATCCTGAGTTGATAAACATCAGTCCGAAAAGGAGACTTACTCCAAATAGAATTTTCTTTTTCATGGTTTTTATTTTTTATGGTTTGTTTTTATATGTAATTAAGGGCAGCACTATTGGCATATACCATTCATGTTTTCTGCCTTTTCCTAACTTAAATTCAGCCCAAATATAAGGATTTTGTATGCGAAATTTACTCTTAAAGGGCAAGTCCTTTATTCCTCTTATGTAAAGAAACTAATAGAGGAAATGATTAATTTAACAACTCTGTCACTTATGCTTACTTTGATTAAAAGATCTATTTTAGTTTACTACGATTGCCATAATATTTTTTTTCGCTTTAACCATTTCCTCAAACCTGGTTGAAAAATGTTTTTGAACGTGATCCATTTCAAGTTTACATGTAACAAGTACAACCGGGCCCTTTCCTTTCCAAATTTCAGTATAATGATCGAGCTGACTCTTTGCTCGATCCATTGCCGTAGTCTTCGAATCCTTTTTTAATTCTATAAGTATATGATTATGCACAACTATATCAGCTCTTCTTCTAATATTTCTCAATTCGTCTTTAATTGGAAATTCAGTCGCAACCGCTGATTTAGGGAATGATTTATGAAGATGCTTTTTTAATTTTTCTTGGTATTCATATTCATTATTATATGTGTGAGGATGCCAGTTTCCCATTGCCTTAATAAAAGTGCTGAACTGTTCAGATTTTATTTTGCTTTTTAATTCTGCCAAGGCTAACTGATCTTTAGAGCTAATGATTAACTTTTGACCGTTATAGGCTGTAGTTACAATTTCCTCAAATACTTCAACCTCGTCACTCTTTCGAAATATTGATTTAAGTTCCAACAACAATTTTGAACTGATTTCCTTGTCTTTATAAAGTAAATAAGATAAAAGCAGTAGTCCCGCGCACAAAAAATAAAAAAAACTGTGATTGACAAAAGATTCAAAACCTCTCAATCTTTTCATATAAAAATCGCCAAAAATATTAACAGTGTGTCTATATAAGACTGAAGCATTTTGAAGAGCTTTCACGCAAATACTTCCAACAATAAGGAAAATACTAATGCCATAAAGTAAGTCACTTGACTTTTTATCTTTATTCTCTCCATAGAAAGAGAAAATATTTTCAAAATATGTTTTAATTCTGTACCATGCCCTTCGCATAGTCCAATTACCATCATCATCTCTCCACGCGCTAATCCACGTTAGAAAAAAAGTAATTATTAAAATAAGATAGAGCGCTGTACAAACTGCTGTAATAACATCTTTTTTCTTATCAAATAAATAATCCAAAAAAGGAGCTATTAGCACAACGAAAAATGAACTTATAATAAAAAAACGGAGTCTTTTGCCATATAATTTTTCATCAATCAAATCCAGTTTATCGAAGAAAAGAGTTATAGTAGTTATTTTAGCTTGCACGTCATTTGCCTCTGTAATTTGGTTTTCCATGTATTTTTAGTTTAATTTTTCAATCCGTTTTATATTTGTAAAACGCGGTTATAAAATAGGTTGGTTGATCTTAATATGCTAACACCTAAAAAAATCGTAATCAATGCATGTGTCTAAATTATCTGTCACGCTTGTGTCCGGACTTGTTCTTAAATAAGTGTTTCCTCCGACAGAAACTGTTCTTACTTCAGCTCCTTTATTCCACCTGCCTGTTGAGTAATTCCATTCCAACGTATACACGCAATATGTTTTTAATAATTCTATTACCCTGGCTTTTGTATATAAAACTCCGGGATGACTATAACCGTCCTTGGTTTTTGTTATCATGTATGCGTGAGAAATATAATGGTGATGGTTTTTATCACCCGAAAATTTAACCGCAATTATTCCATAGTATTCAATGTCTGCCATGTTTCTTTTTATTTTACCAATAGATCTACCATTTTTTCTTTTGTATTAATCTATTTAATTCTTATCCCTCCATTTGCATCTTCATAAGTAGTTTTATCACTTGGATAAGCAACCACTCCGCCGTCTTTATCTTCTTGTGAAATATCCACTCGAAGGATAAGTGATGGTGTGTCCGTCTTTTCCTGTTTTCTGTAAATCCATTTGTCTTACTATATTTAGTACAACGCTGACAAAAACATTAATGTTAATTTCTTCAGAGCAATACAAAACTATGAATTTACTCCCCTCTCCTTTGGAGAGGGGTTGGGGGTGAGGCCCTTTTGCGTGAATCACGGGTGTTTTTCAGTGTAATCACGGGTGCCAAAAAATTTTGTTCTCAGGTGCTTTATAATAATTTTACAATAATTATTTACTACCTATCTCAGAATTTAGCTGTAGAGAGTGCTGCTCCAAAAAGTCGCCTTACTCTTTGTCGTAGTTGTTTCAATACCGGAAGCCCAATATGCGGAACTTGTGTAAGCTGCGTTTGTTATGCAATGGAATAAACTCGTATAAATAATTAAATACAAAAGCCACATTTAATGTGGCTTTTTTTTGTATTTTCAATAAATTATAACTTCCTTCAAATGCGTACAAGTTCTTTTATAATCGCTTTAATTTTATTCGCTAATCTTGCTCAATCTCAGTCTTCGGCTGTATATGAAGAATTGGACAAGCTATATTCTTCAAATAAAGTATTTATGCTTGGAGAAGACCGTCATGGAGTTAAGACCATAGATAGCTTTAAAGTTAATTTGTGCAAAAGAATAATAAAAGATACTTCCATTGTAGTTTTTGAATCCGGTATTACCGAAAGTTTTTTAGCCTATCGTAGGAATAATTTTACAAATACACAACTGCTATATCCTGTATGGAGAAATAAGTACTATGATGACTTTTTAAGGTTTATAAAACAAAGAGATATAATATGGTTTGGTATAGACATTCAGCCTAATTCGTTTCTTTTTTCAAAATTTATTGATTCCGTGTTACAAAAATGCGGCTTAAAAAAAGAAAATATCAATCTTGATAGTTCTTTGGTTTACTTTTCACTTGAAAAACAAAAATTAAGTTTATCTCAAAAAGAGATTAAGAAGTTTATAAATGATAAAAATATATATCTTGATTTTTATAATCAATTGCTGAATAACCTCGCAAAAATTTCGGCGGTTGAAAATTTAAATAAAGAGCAAGAGCTTTTTTTAAAACAAGTCATTTTATCAAGAATAATGTTGATAGATGAAATTATTAAGCCTATTGGAAAAACGCTAATACGCTATCGGGATAGTTGCATGTATGAAAATTTCCATTTCTTTAGTTCAATCCTTTCTAATAAGGCATCTCACTATCTTATTATGTCCCATAACTATCATATATCTCATAAATTCGATAATTACATGCCGCTTGGTGAGTATATTTATAACAGCGAACCAAAGTCTGTGTCTGTCGGAATATATCTTGATAGCCAATTAAACACTAAACTTCTTCCAAAGAATGAAGCGAAAAAAAACATTCGGAAAAATAGTGATTGCGATTTTTATATTTCTCTAAATGGCATTGAACAAAGATAGATATACTGCAATAAGCAATAAGCTCTCCGAAATATATGGATTGTGTTCATCTGTAATTCCGGATAAAAACAACTTATCTTTTTTAGATGGCTCTCCCAGCATGTTATTGTTTTGCCTCCAATATGAGAACGCTTATAGTATAAATAATGGGCACTCCGCACGTTTATTTGATAAACTATTTCAGGATTTATCTAATGCAAACAACTATCCCTTTTCTTTTTGTGATGGAGTATTAGGACTTAACTGGATGCTGTCTTATGTAAACAAAAAAAATTATGCTCGGTTTGATTATAGTGCTATAACAAATTTGTGTTTCACTTATCTTGATAACTATTTTGAGGAACTTTTAGATCAAAAAAATGTAGATTATCTTCATGGTGCAGGCGGATTTATATTATCAATCGAAAAATTAGATCCTAAATATATCGCTAAGTATCTGAACGCTTTTGAAAAAACTGGGGGCTATTTACTTATCGAAGATGTTTATAAAAATAAAGACGAATCCGGCGATGTATTTTATAATCTTGGATTATCACATGGTTATCCATCGTATATGGGCTTACTATCAACAGCTTCTCAGGAAAATTCTTACCTTGAAGAAGTCAGCCGATTGAAAAAGATGCTTGACACAGGAAAGCTAAACAACAAAATGGGTCTATTCCCCGACAGGCTTTCTTTTGATAAAGAGTCTTTTCCTTCTAGGTTAGGATGGTGTTACGGAGATATGGGAGTAGCCTGTGCTATTGCCAAAGCAGCCAGTACATATAATAATAAGATTTGGGAAGCGGAAAGCATTGAAATAATGCTACACGCATCTAAGCGCAGAGATTTAATTGAAAATGGCATTGTAGATGCGTGTTTTTGTCATGGTACTTCGGGAGTAGCTCATATATTTAATCGTTTTTATAAGAAAACTAAGATTGAAGAATTGAATGAAGCAAGATGGTATTGGTTTGACCAAACTCTTAAAATGGATAAATTTCCTGATGCTCCTGCTGGATATAAAGCATGGGAAGCAGAAAGCGGGTGGTTGGATGAATATGGAATTATAGAAGGAGTTGCGGGCATTGGACTTTCTCTTCTCGGTTTTTTAACTGAAGACATTGAGATAATGGATTGGGATAAATGTTTATTAATTAGTTAGTATGCCAAAATTTCAATACTTGCCTTATATTGTTTTTCGCACGCCTTTAAAACCTCAAAAAGCAAAGGAACAATTAGATTTTCATACTGATAAAAATTTAACCGAGGCACTTTATATAGCAAGTCCATCCTTGTTAGAGGAAAGTCGTAAGCAACATTCAGATCCTACAAAGCAAACAAAGTTAACTGCAAGCTTATATAAATATAAATCCCGTTTAACCCATCGATGTACTCCATTTGGATTATTTGCCGGAGTTGGTATCGCAAAATGGTCTGATGAAAACAGGATTATCATTCACAACAAATTTTCCCGTAGAACAAGTTTAGATATGAATGTTCTGTGTGGAATTTCAGACTACATATCAAGACAAGAGAAGTACATCCCTTATTTTACTCTTTTTCCAAATAAAAGTATATATCAAATTTCTGAAGGATTAAGATACGTTGAGTTTTTCTATAAGAATAATAACAGATACCATCAATTAAGTTCAATAGTTTCTAATGAATATTTGGATGCTATATTGGAAAAATGCCGTAGTGGTGCAGGAATGGAAGATTTAGCTGTTCTTATAAATGAACGTTATCAAATAGCCAAAGACGAAATTTATAATTACATAACTCAGTTAGTCCAGGCCCAAATCCTTGTTAATGAATTCGAGCCTTGGGTTACAGGAGTAGAAGGATTTAGTGAAATATTACTTGAGAGGGTCAATAGACTTTTCCTTAAAACTCAAGACAAAGAATTAGAAACTATAATTGAAGCACTAACAAAAATCAATAAAGCTCTTCGCGAAATAGACAACACTATTGGAAATGAAATAACCCATTACGAGAAAATAAAAGAATGGCTTGAAGAGCTTAAAATACCATTTAATCAGAAGGATTTATTTCAAGTTGATTTATCGTATAATACACTTGTTAATGGTGTTTCCGATAAAATACAGGATAAACTTACTCATACTATAAATGCCCTTGTCCGATTAAATACAACACAGGATGATTCAAAACTTTCCAAGTTCAAAAAAAACTATTATGACAGATATGAAGATAGAGCAATGCCTTTGTTACAAGTCTTGGACAATGAATCAGGTATAGGGTATCCCGAAAAAGATAGTTCAGGTATTAATCCACTTGTAGAAAATTTACACATATCAAATCAGAAATTAGTAAGCAAATTTGAATGGAGCCAAAAGGAGGAATTTTTATTTGCTTTGTTGAAGGAGGCTTGCCTTAAACAATCCTACTGCATAAGTATATCCAGCAGCCAAATAACTGATAAATTTCCTGAAAACAAAAGCAATTTCTCTGATACTATTTACGCAATGTTCTCGGTTCTTAATTGCACTACTGATAAGATATATTTTCAATTTGCTGGTGGAAGTAGTGCAGCATGTTTGCTTGGAAGGTTTGGGATTGCTAATACCGAGATTAAAGAGATGCTCTTTGAAATAAGTCAGTACGAACAAGAGCAAAATAATGATAAGATTATAGCAGAGATTGTTCATTTGCCTGAAAACAGAACAGGAAATATTCTATATCGCCCGCAATTTAGAAAATACGAGATACCTTACTTGGCTCAGTCCTCTGTGGTACAGGATTATCAAATTGATTTATCCGATGTTTTGATTTTCATACAAGATGATGTTATTAAACTGTATAGTAAAAAACTGAAGAAAGAGATTATACCAAAGTTAAGTAATGCTCATAATTACAGTTTTAATTCATTGCCTGTTTATCAATTCCTATGTGATTTACAGTCGCAAAAATTAACACAACACATTGCTTTTAATTGGGGAATAATGGCTAAACAATTTACCTTTTTACCAAGAGTAGAAATTGATGGGATAATTGTATTTGCTGCAACTTGGCAATTAAAGAAAAACACATGGGAAAAACTGAAACAAAAAAATATTGATTTACTTCTTGAAGCAAATTTATTTTTAAGCCAATATAAACTCCCCGAAAATGTTTTATTGGTTGATGGAGATAATGAGCTTTTGATTAATTTTAGAAGTAAGGAGGGGATACTGGCATTCATTGATATTATTAAAAATCAAAATGAAATTACTTTAAAGGAGTTTTTATTTGACCAAAAAGATTGCTTAATAAAAAACCAAAAAGAAGAAGCACATACTAATGAATGTGTGGCAATAATTAAAACAAACAACATAAATAAAGATAGTATATACTTTAAGGAATTTCAGAAATCACGACCGACTTTTTTTCTTCCGGGTAATGAATGGGTATATTATAAAATATATACGGGAGTAAAAATTGCAGATACGATAATAACAAACAACTTATTGCCTCTAATAGAAGAATTACAGTTTCAACAGCATATAAAAAAATGGTTCTTCATCAGGTATGATGATCCTGAAAATCATATTCGGGTTCGGTTAAATATCAATGAAGGAAAAGATGTTGCCTATATAATACAAAAATTTAATTTGTTATTTGATGTCCTAATAGAAAATAGTTCTATAAGCAAAATAATTATAGATACGTATTCGCCTGAGCTGGAAAGATATGGGGCGAACAATATTAGTAATTCTGAAGATATTTTTTTCTTAGATAGCAAATCTACTGCTCAATTTTTATGCTCAACGGATAAGCCTAATTTTCAGGAATTAAGATGGCTTTGGGGGTTAAAAAATATTGATACTTACTTGGAGGATTTCGGACTACAATTAGAAGACAAGTGTTTGATGACCGAAACAGCAAGGAACAATCTTGGAAAAGAGTTCAACTTTGGCAAAGAGCTTAAATTACAATTAGACCAAAAGTATAGAGATAATAAAAAACGAATTTTCGATGTCATCGAAGCTGGAGAGTTTTATTTTCAAAACAATGAAGTTTTTTCCATTTTAAGGGAGCGAAGTGCAGATATGAAACCGATGATTAATTTAATACTTACTCATGAAAAAGGCAAAAGGCTAAATAATACTTTTAAAAATTTGTTGTTTAGCTATATGCACATGTCTTTAAATAGATTGTTTATGGGGGAGCAAAGACTAAATGAATTTGTCGTTTATGATTTTCTCAACAGACACTATACTTCAATGTTGGCACGTAAAGTAAAAAAATAGTACTTATATATCAAGAGTGAACGACTTCTTCAGGAATAACTTGAGCCTTTGAAAAATTATTCTTGATTTCTAATACTTTCTGCTTTACAATCGTATCTTTTTCTCTTTCATCTCCATTATGTACACAGTAATCATTTTCTACATTTTCAAGAGCCACTTGAGAGCATCCTCCATTACATAATGGCAATATTCGGCAAGTTAAACAAGGTTTATTCTTAAATTTAATATTCATTCTTTTATTCAATGAATCGTTTTCCCATACTAAATTACCGTCCTCATCAATAAACCCTTCACGATTGTTTTTTGTAAAATCTCTTGCAGTGCATTTATAAATGTCAGCATTATAATTTATTGTTACACTATTCCTTTTATCTGCATAGCAAGAACCAATTACAGTATTTATAGAAAGCTTACTTTCAACATTAAAACCATTGGCAAATAGTGTTTTCATTATTTCTTCCAATTTGTCATTTATATCAACCCCGTCTTCATTTTGCCATACACGATGGAAATTAATCGTTAAATATCTTTCCTTCGATTCTTTAGAAATGTCCAAAAAGTCATTAATTATTTTATCCGCATTATGAATATTTTTATCAGTATAATTAACACGCATGCTAACCGGAAAATGATTTTCTATTAATAAATGAATGTTTTGGACAATCATTTCATAGGAACCTTTCTTGGAGTTTACAAAACGCACACTATCGTGGTCTTCCTTGTATCCATCAAGAGTTATTTGCAATGAGCATTTAATCCCTTTTTTATTAAAATAATCAATAAAATCTTTGTTAATTAGAAAACCATTAGTAGTGAATCCTATTTCAGGAAAAATATTATTATTCTTACATTGTTCCAAATAGAAATCTACAACTGGCACAACACTTTTTTCAAAATATAGCAAAGGTTCTCCGCCAAAAAAAGACAAGGAGAACCTTTCCGTTTTCGGGTTACATGTTACTTTTTGTATAAATTTTTTTATTTTTTTAATATTATTCTCGTCAAGCTTAGATTCCTTAATGTGAGTTTCGTAACAGTACCAACACTTAAAATTGCAATTCATTGTCGGATTAATTATCAAAATAAATTCATTTTCATTTTCATCAATACTCTTTGCAAGCAATTTAACTTTTTCTACTTCATCTATCGATTCTTCAATTAAAAACTCTTTCCTTACAAGGTAGTCATAAAATGAAGAGTGATAATTCTTCATATTTTCAATTCCTTCATTCAAAGCGGCCTGTAGTAAGTCCTTTAGTTCGGGAACTAAGAAGATTACCCTCTGGTTAAATGAATTGTATAGTGCAAACTCCTTCTCAAAAGGAATTAACGAATTAAATTGGCTATACTTCATTATAAGTTAAATTTTAGAAAATAATTCGAGCGGTCTGAAGATAAAAGTTTGTTTTATTTTGCTGAACCACCACAAGTTCCGGTATTTGTGCAGGTATTTGTACACGATACATTATTACATCTTGCGTTAGTTTGACAACCGTCATTTCTCTTAGTTAGTTGCGCGCCAGAACCTACACCAATGTCAATAGCATCAGAAAAACCTCCAAGTAACATTCCATTTGTATCGGAAATTAAATCTTTGGGTTGTATATTAGGTACCCAATGGAAAATTACTTTACCCGCGCCTATTGCTAATGCACCTATTAGGGCCGAAATTATATTTACACTTGTTATATCAGTTGTTGGCGCTATTAAACCTTTCTGACTTGCGTTTGCGCCTATTAATGTTCCTGCCATACACGCAGCTACCCAGTTTGGTATATTAGCATAATTCAGGGGAGCTTGGTTTTGAAAAAACGGAGCCCAAGTACCAGGGGTTGCAACTTTTGAAACCCAATAAGCATAAACAGCCTTGCCTGTTTCAGTAGTTAGCAACAAAGGAGTTTGTGCGTCTAATGATAAATCAGCTTCTGAAATATTATCTTCAATATCTAATAACCACGAATTAAGTGCATTAATTGGTGTATTATTAGTTGTATTCAATCCCAATAACATTCCAATAAATTTCATCTGCTCATCATCGTAAATTATAGTGCCACCTAACGCTTTATTATTATATGCGTTTATCATGTTATAAGCAACGGACTTAATTTCAATTTGCAATGCCTCAGGAACTGGGGTAGCCGCTGTAGCCGGATAATAAAGTGGTTGAATAAAATTATAAATTGCATTTACAAGGTCGTCAACTGTTGACGTAGGGTTAAGAGCTGCTGAAATTGAATCAAGCCCTTTGGCTAATTGACCTGCAAGTGCAGGATACGGATTAAATGTTGGTGTTGCCATAATTATTAAGTTTTATATCTAACAAATATATAGCAGCCTTGATAAAATACTTCATCCGTGAAATCACGGAAAATTACCCGTGATTCACGCAACATCTTGGTTATTGATTCAGTTCGTTGCGCGAAAAATTCGATTTTATGAGAGAATTGAATTAGAGTTAAATAAACTGTTTTAGAAGAATATTGCCGGCATAGGTGTTAGGTGCAGTTTTTTTATTTTTCCTTGGTCTTTAAATACTCCAATGCCTTAGTTAACACAGGGTCTTTTTTTTGTAAGTAGTCGTCAATTGTCGGTTTCACTTCTATGTCAGGTTTAATACCGTAGCCAACAAACTCGCGTCCGTCAGGATACGTGTCTTTTTTTGTACAAATGCGCGCTTTCGCCCCGCCTACAAGATCAAAACTGTAAGGTTGCCCGGTGCTGCCAAAAGTATTTTCACCAATTTTTATCATGTGTTTTTGCTTATCGGCATAAATTAAAAAATCTTCCGCTGAAGAAGCTGTATTATGGCCAATAAGAATTACAGTCGGGATAACAATTCTTTTTGCGGTTAATTTTATCGTGTCCGGACCATACTCAAAGTTGTAATAATATTTGTCGTTGAAACATAAAAAACATTTTTTAGTATCTTCTGATTTATCGTTAATGGTGTCTTTAGCAGTAAGTCCGGCTCCCCATGCTTTATAAGCAGCTAAATGGTTTCGGGTAACAGATCTTGAACCATACAATAATTTGTCATTTGTTAAATATTGAAATATTTCCGTGCCAATATTTGTATTTCCACCGCCATTATATCGTAAATCAATTATCAAGCCCCTTGCGTTATATAGCTCAGGTAGTTTTTGAATAAATAATGTGTCAATTTTTGGGTCTTCAAAAGAGTTTAATGAAACATAAGCAATTTTATTATCGTACCATTTAAAATCTAAAAGTTCACCCCCTTGATCAAACTCCGGAAACACTTCTTTTTCTTTTGTCTGCGAATGCACAAGTTTTATAGAAATCACATCGCCCTTCGGCTTTTTAATTTTTAAATTGTATGCTTCTCCTTCAAAACCCGAAAGTAATCTGCTAATACTCCAGTCTTTTAAAACATAATCTGTCGATGAAGCAATATAGGGTGCTATATTTTGCTTAATATAATTTTCGGTAGTCAATCCGTTTATTTCAATAATTTCACTGCCAACAGGAATTTCATTCTTTTTACTCAAATTTGTCCGCACCACAATTGCTTTTTCATTAATGTTTTCAATAAAAAGTCTGTAGTCGCCAAACATGGTATTCATTTTCTCGAACCCTTTTTTTTCCGGTAAGTAGATATTTGTATGACCGTCTTTTAGTAAAGCGCAAAATCGTTGCAGTTCCATAAAATATTGATAGTCATTTTCAGTATTTAATACAATCGGAATAAATTGTTTGTAGGCACTGTCCCATTTGTTCTTTCCAATTTTGTCTAAGAAAATGAAGTTATAATTTACTTCCTCCCAAAATTTAGAGAGTCCGTAAATTTTGTCCGTTGTAGTCAATGTTTTCGGAAGTTGCCCGAACAATGTGATCGAACAAATGAGAAGTATAATTGTTAATTCTTTTTTCATTTTTTATATCAATAATGTTAAAATTTAAAAATCCTCAATTATTATCTCTTAGATCCTCGGGAATTAGATTGATACAAGTGTATAACTCAATCCAACAACTTATGTTCAATCGCATAAAACACAATTCCCTCTCTGCTTTTTGCTCCCGTTTTTTCATAAATTTTCTCCATGTACGAATCTATGGTTCGCGGGCTTACATTCAGTTTTCCCGCAATTTCTTTTATTTTCATTTGTTTACACAATAATCTCACTACGGCAATTTCCCTGTCCGTCAAAGTACAAGTTGCAAAAGGCTTTGCAGCCTTCCGTTTATCTGCCGCCCCCCTGGTCATTGCTTTAGAAACCTCATCTGTAAAAAAATATCCTTTTTCAATAACTGCGTAAATTGCATCTATAACTCTTTCTATATCTGTTTCCTTTGGGAGAAAACCATGAGCCCCTTTCTCCATTGAATGATAAATGATAGAATCATCAAAGTATTGTGTCAGCATGATTATTTTAACGTCCGGGTATTTTTCACGGATTAAAGGCAGAACTTCTATTCCATCCATCACCGGCATTTTTATATCTAATAAAATTACCTGAGGTTGTTTAAATTTAAGCTGGTTCAAAAGATCCTTTCCGTCCCCGGCCTGCATAATAACATCAATCTCCTCAAACTCTTTGAACTGGGATGCCATGCCATTTCTAAAAAGTGTGTGGTCATCGGCAATGGCTATTGTTTTTTTCGGTTTCATTCTGTGGGTATTTCTATGATTACTTTCGATTTTTCCGCATCAACAATAGCATACTGCACTGTCGCGTTAATCAGTTGCGATCTTGCGATAATATTCCGGAGGCCAATTCCTCTGCTCGATTCAGCCAGGCGTTGTACAGCCTCATTTGTTACTCCTTTTCCATTATGCTCAACAATAATATGCATCACGCTCTGGCCGAAAGTAATATTAACTGAAGCTTTCGTGGCTTTAGCATGTTTCACAATATTATTGAATATTTCTTTTACTAATCGGTATAAATGAAGTTTTGTTTTTTCCTCCATTGCTATGTGCTCTCGCTCGGTCGTCAGATCTACTTCCATAATTTTAGTGGAAGCAATATATTTTACCAGGTAATCTATACCTTCAATTAAACCAAAGCTTACCAGCGAAGGTGGCATCAGGTCATAAGACATCACCCGTGTAATGGTGATCGTATTTGAAACCAGGTTTTCTGTATCGCTTATAACCTCATCAACCAGCGCACGGTCATCGATATTTCTTTTGATTCGGCTGATATTTACCTTCATAACATGAAGGGCCATTCCTATATCATCATGAATATTCGCGGCTATCTTATTTCTTTCCTGTTCAGCCATTTCAAGCGAGGCATGTAAAAGATCCTTCTGAAATTTTATTTCTTTTTCATTAATAACATTATCCTTCTCCGCCATCTTTTTTTGATGTGTCAGAATAACGATTAGGAAAGCCATGATTAATAAAATCACTCCTATTGTAACAATGATCACCGGTCCTGTTATTCCCATACTACTTTTGCTTTCCAAAACCCAACACTTATTAATAAATTTAAAGAAATATTCAAAACCGAGTGTATTATCCGCAAATTAACATAGTTTGCAGGGTCCATTTTTTTGATGTGACTAGACAGAGCAAAGAATGCCAGGTTTCCCAAAAAATAAAATAAAAACCCGGTGTTTATGTAAAAGAATGATTCTGACAAAATATTCTTAAACGGCATTTGTTTTAAAATAAATATATAGGACGAAAGTGCGAATAAACTTATAATTAGCGATTCTATTGAAATTGAATATGTGCCATAAAGTTTTAGTTCAGCTATAACAAACGTAAAGGCACAGAAAGAATAAAATAATGGGATTAAAAGTAAAATAATCTTCGCTTTACCGAGGTGTGGTTTATAAAAAAGATAATAAAACCCTACTAAAAAGCTAAATTCCGCTAAAGTATAAATCATATTCACTATCCAGGGGTCTTTGCCGGATTTTACAAGAAAGTACACAGTTGCTTCGGTAATTGACCCTATCACCGCGACAAATAGAATTGGAAAGAGATAACTTTTTAAATGCTTTAAAACAATAAACCCCACAATTACTGGTAGTATCGTAGCACAAATCGAAACGTAAATTAAAGTTTTAGAAATGGCTTCAATCATTTGTTAAAAATAAAGAAAAGGTGGTTATAAATCACCTTTTCTTCCTGATTCTTAATCTTAAACGTCCTAACTATTTAAAGGGTTATTTGCTCCGCAAATTGGAGGACAATCTATGCTCCGTTCCGCAATCAATCCCTCGTATAAATCATTTCCACTTTTATCTACGCCAACAACGATAAGCTGTTGTCCTCCCTTTTCATCAAGCGCGTAATAAATTCTCATTCCTACACAATGCTTTTGTGATAATAGTTTTTTAATAGCTTGCTCGCCAAATGCATGACCTTTTTTTGCATCGGGATTTTTCTTACGGTAATTTGCTGTCCATTTAGAGGCTTCGTCCAATGGAAAATCATGTTCTTCCTTTCCTGTAAAATTCATAATTGTTTTTTTAGTGTTAGTAAATCATTTCTGTCAGAGTAAGGTAAAGAATTTCCAACTGTACTTTTGTTTCGGTTTTTAAATAACAAGTTGATAAATAATTGTTTAACTTTTATTTGAAGCATAAATACCGTGAGATAACGGGTAATTTTCCGTGATTTAACGGGTATAGCAAAAATGGTGAATTCACGGTTTTTTTCCTCCTTTTATATTATTAAATTAGTAGGTCAATAATGAGTTTAAAATTTGGATAACTTTAAAGATAAAGAATTAATACAACAGGTGTGGGACAAGGGTTTAATACTTCCTGGATATGATAAGGATGCATATCGCGCCGATCATTGCGGCGCGATCATCCAGCGTGACATGTATAACGATACTTCCGGACCTTTATCAATGGGATGGGAAATAGACAGGATTAAACCGCTCAGTTACGGTGGAACGAGCGATCTTTCCAATCTGCAACCGCTTCAGTGGGAAAACAATCGCAAAAAAAATGAAGATTACCCGTCATGGAGTTGCCGCGTTAAAGCAAGCGATCAAAAAAATATTTACATTAATAAATCCTAATTAGCTTACGTGCGAAATTCACGCTGTTAACGATTGCGATTTTATATCATTAAGCCACGCAAGCGCTTCTGTCATACTCTCAAACATCTCAACCGGTATTGGAGGTTTAAAATAATGTTTAAAAAAGTTGATCGTAACTATGTTAGCAACGTTAGGATTATAAAAAGCGGTAGCTATTCTGTTTACATTTGCTTTTTCAAGAGAATAATGCATAAAGGCTTCAGGTTGCATTTTAAAATAATTGGAGGTGTCAATAAGTGCAACGTATTTTTTGTTTCCTGTAAGTTCTTTAACACCTTCAAAATGCTCAATAATATCATCAAGGCTTATGATAACATTTTTAGTTATTTTTATGTGAAGCACCCGGTCGTCTTCACTATAAGTCAGCTCAGATATTTTGTCCCTGAATATTTTCATTCGCAACTCAAAAAGTATTTGCAATTTCTGTTTCTTCTGTATAACACGGCAATAATTTTGAAACCGGTTAGTTTCATAGTATGGTGTGCCTAAATTAATATTTATGGATTTAATCCCTTAAAATATTAGGTCAAAGGGGTAATTGTACACTTAAACACTTGTTATCTATCTGCGAGATTTTTCTTAAAAAAAATTTCAATAACTCAGTTCTAAAATATTTCGCACCGTGATTTCACGGTATTTTACCCGTGATATCACGGTATTTCAACCATTCTTATTATTTCTACCCGCTTAAATCTTATTTTAATAGTGAATTAATATATTAATCACGATGGCAATTAAAGTAAAAAATATTAACGGCACTGCCGACAACAAATGTAAATGCGATAGCTGGCTTTCCCATTGGCAAAAATACAGTAAAAAAAGCGCCGGCCTGTGCGCAGAAAAAGCATGTAGAAAAAATGCCGAACATGGAGCGCATGTACAAAAAGATGATGATAAAAGCTGGTATATTGTTCCTTTATGTACAGATCATAACTTGAAAGTTGATGAACTATATATAATGGACAGTACCGTATTTATTTCAGCAAATGTCAGTAACACCTGCGGCAAATGACGGAGTTAGATATAATTAATTTGCATGATGTAAATAAATTTAATCTTCTGAAAATAATTGTCAATCAATGACAGAATACATTATGTAAAACAATAAATTATGAAAGCATCAGCTGAAGAAATAGAGAAAATAAAGCCGGGCTTCGTACTACAAGAAGGTCCGCCTCTTCTCACAGTAGCTTACGTTTACAACAAAACAAAAAACTACATTATATACGAAGTAAAAGAAACCGGACAGATCACATACAAAACCGCTGAAAATTTCCCGGATAACACATACTCCATCGCACTCAAACTCGATAAAGTCGAAACCTATCTCGATTCCGATCGCCTTTTATGGAGCAAGTATCGCAACACAATGGCGGATATTTATTATTTGTGCCTCGAAGAAAACAAGGACACCAAATTAGCCGAGCAAATGCTTGATCAGATCATTCCCGAACTTGAATTATCCATCTTTGGTTATAGTAAAATCTATTATTTGATCCCTTGTGTTATTACCGTAGCATTCTTTGTTCTCACTTGCTTATTCTGCCGGTCATACAATTACTATATAACGGAGTATCCAAAAATGCACGTCGTAGATGAACAGATTCTGTTCGTTTTATACATAGTAACCTTCGCTGCTCTTGGCGGGTTATTTTCCGTTGCAATTAATATTGATAAACACCAGGAAAAAATAAGCAGCCGCGTAAAATGGGGTATACATTCGTTTACCGGTGTATTTCGCATTCTTATTGCGATGTTAAGTGGGCTAACCCTTTACGTTCTTTTAAATAGCAAAATCATTGAAATAGGTTTCCAAAAAACAAGCAAAGGAGATTACGGTCATTTCATCTATTATGCTTTAGCAATAGTAGCTGGCTTCAGTCAAACTTTCATTCCTAATCTTATGAGAAAAGTAGAAGATACCGTAGATAAACCCGACACAACAACTACAGCAACTGCTACAGCAACAACAACGGCCATTACTACAACTAATACTACAAATACTGATACAACAGGCACGACCAATACGGATAACCCTTAAATGCTCCAGGAATACCATACATGTATAAATATGCTTAATATAAAACAACAATAAATTCCACCACACTTTTATCATTAAAATGTAAAAATAAATAAACGTCTATGAAAACAAAAAAATTAAACTACTTATTCAAAATTTTTCTCTTTTCTGCATTAGCACTTATTGCTTGCAATACCATGTCGTATTTCGATCAATATGCGTACACGCAATCCACATCAATCAAAGTAGACGCACAGAACTTAATGGATATGGCTACCGAAGATTATAAATCCCACGAAAAAGAAGTAAAAGAGGTAAACACCAAAATTCAAAAGATTTACGAATACGAAAAAAATCGTCCAAAAAATGAATTCACAATCAAACAATGGGAAATCCTCAGAGACACCACAAAGGACTTATACGGTGGTTTTATAGCGATGTGGCGAAAAAATGGTAAGGTTGGTAAAACATTTATTGAAAATAAAAAAGAACAGATAGGAAAAGCATTTGACCAAATATCACAACTTGAAAGTAAGAAAATTAAGCAATCTGAAGTTAAATAAAAAAATATAAAATTATGCCAATAGATTTTCAAAACATTTTCAATGTTCTTGTCGGTGAAGTAGAAAAACTCGCCCAGGATACATTAAAGAATTACGTTAACGATGCAAAAAGCGACGGCGTAGCATTTTTAAATAGCACAAAAGCTGATCTTCAAAAATGGGTCAATGAACTCGCCGCCGGTGATATGACAGCAGAGGAATTCAAATCACTCGTCAACGGACAAAAAGATTTGCTTGAGATGGTAGCCCTGAGAAAAGCGGGTGAAACAGCAATTACAATCGATAAATTTGAAAACAGTTTACTCAATCTGGTAACCACAACAATATTTAGCTTACTTAAAATAGCTTAAGAACAGTGGCTGTAGTTAAAATGGAAGAATTAGAAAAAATAAACATTAGGTTCGAGCAGATTTATAAAGAGCGGCCGAGTGCAATTCGCACCACATTATTCTATGGCCCCATCGGCTGGATTACTCGCATAATAGGTTGGTTGTTTTTTATTATTGCTATTGGCTTATTCATTGCTTCCGCAATGGGCAGTTACTTGTTTAGCCTTCCTAATACTGATAATAAAATAAGTAATATGTCCGAGGCATATCAATCTCTGGTAATGATGATTCAAGTTATA
Source organism: Bacteroidia bacterium (assembly GCA_035569635.1). GTDB lineage: Bacteria > Bacteroidota > Bacteroidia > B-17B0 > Aurantibacillaceae > PALSA-968. Next base: position 22,078 of record DATMMV010000165.1, read on the forward strand.
TGCGGAATTTCATCATTTATTGTTGGAATAGTATTACTTTTTATAGGAAACCTCTGTAGAAAAATTGTAACACGAAATATTTACATACTTGATCTTGAGGAAATTTTCGAGACGGGCAAAGCAATCAAAAATAATTAATATGGCAGTGTACGGCATAGGTGCCTTTTACGATGGGGAATATGATGTTAGCGGTGATTTTATTACTAATAATATAGTTGGCGTCGGCTGGGATAATAATGATGCACCTGAATTACATCATTATTTAACTTCGATGAAAGTTGGTGATGTTGTATATATCAAAGCTGCTTTTAAGGGTACAGATATTACAGTAAAGGGAATTGGGATCATAACAGACAATACTATTATTCACAATCATCAATTTGCTTCAATTGCAAGAAATATCAAGTGGTTGTCAACACAAAAATTTGTTATTCCTCAACTTCGCGAAAAAAACAATGTTCGCCGCAATACAATTTACGAAGAGTTCCACCCGCAAGTTCTGAGGGAAATAATTAATAGAATTGGTTAGATGGGCTTTAAAGACAATTTAAAAATAGGAATCTCTCTTTCCGGCGGAGGTGTCAGGGCTGCTGTTTTCCATTTAGGCATTCTGTCAAAATTAGCAGACGAAAGCCTTCTTGAAAAAATCAAAATGATTTCTACTGTTTCTGGTGGCACTTTGGTTACAGGAATGATTTACCACGCAAATAATAACAAGTGGCCAACTTCTAAAGAATTCAATGAACATTGTATAAAGAAGGTTAAACACAACCTTACGAAACGAAATTTGCAACTTAATGCTTTTACAAGAATGATTTTATGGCCTTATCCTCACTTCGGAAAAGGCAGAGCATCGGTCATAGCAAGTAGTATAAAATATTGTTGGGGCATAAAATGCAAATTAAATGATATTCCGGAAGAAAATCCAAGATGGTCAATAAATGCAACTACTATCGAAAGCGGCAAAAGTTGGCGATTCAATCCCAATAAAAAAATGGGAGATTACATTCTTAACTATGTGGAGAAACCCGATATTGAAATGGCTTACGCCCTCTGTTCCTCCGCTGCGGTTCCATATCTTATCGGGCCTCTTAAATTAAAAACAGACAAGTTCAAATGGTTCCAATATGAGAACTTTTCTAAGAACAATAAAACAATTCCTGTAAAACCAAAATTTAAAAAAATTAATATTTGGGATGGAGGCGCTTATGATAATTTAGGTATAGAATCCTTGGCCAAGTTTAATAAAGGTATTCATTACAGGGATGAGATTAACTTTCTTATCGTTAGTGACGCGGCGCGGGGTATTAATACCTATGAGAGAAAGTGGTTTGATCCGATGCGTCTCATTGATGTAACAATGGATCAGGTTCGCTCATTAAGGGCACGTATTCTTTGGGACCATTTTAATTACAATGATAATACCGGTGTATATTTCAGAATAGGAGAAAGTCCAGCTGCCATATATAATGCAAGCACAAAAAAACTTAGCAATTGTAAGAGCGAATCTAAATTTTCGGATGAACGTATTTTCGAATTGAAAAATTATCCTACTACTCTGTGGAAAATGAAAGATAAAGATTTCGAAGATTTATTTGAACATGGCCGCGAGGTAGCTCATGCGGCACTTGTTAATAATTGCAAATTAAATTAATTTCTAAATCAAGTAACATGGAAACAAAATTCAGAGCATTTCAACTAGACACACCTGGCTCTCTCTTTTCCTTTTATAAACCTGATACATACACGCTGATCGAAGCGCGTATACCGAAGGGAGGAATTGAGGTTTTAAGAAGAGACATAAAAGCCCATGGTAAAGACCATATAGAAGTCTTGCATATCACAAGTTGGGATGAGGATCATTGCAATTATGAAGACCTGATTCAAATTTTAAATAATTTTCGTCCAGCAAAAATTGAAATACCTCATTATACACCTGATACCGAAACCGGTTTATTATGTCATAAGAACATTATTGGATACCATGAAATTCATAAACATTATATTCCAACTGTTCAAATCGTTTCACCGCAATACATCGACACCTTACCTAATGCTTCGGCAAAAGGATTAACTGACGTTGTGTATAAATCTAAGATGGACACAACAAAAAAGAATGATATGTCAAGCATACGTCTTTTCAGATCCGCTGGTTGTAACGTTCTTAGTCTTGGAGATTGCGAATGTAGTACTATAGCAGATAGTTTAACATTCACCGGTAGTTTTGTTTCGACCGAAGTCGATGTTTTAATATTACCACATCATGGCGCAGATAATGGCTTTATCACGGCAGAATTTCTTGATAAGGTAAAACCCAAAATAGCAATATGTTCCTCTAATTATGATAATCAGTATGAGCATCCAAAAGAAGAAATAAAAAAACTTCTACACGAAAAAGAAATTCGGTTGTACACCACTAAAACAGGTGATGTTTTTGTTGTACATAAAAAAGGAGAAGCAATAAGCAGTGTTTACAACTTGATATCTGATAACGAAAAGATAAACTCTACTTATACTTTTTCACCAAAAAGACACAAATGATTATAATAAAAAAAGGAATGAAAAAAACCCTTAGGAAAACCTGAGGCAAGGTTTAATGCCTCCATAATAGACATTCCCTTATTTTGCTTAAATGCCCAATTTTAATATATTTGATACTATAATAAAACAACAATCCCGCCTTACGACGGGACTGCTGTAGTTTTCAATTACGGAATAATCCTTATTGTGATTTGCTTCAGGTACAAACATAAATACAAGCTGCGTTAAAACCAAATATTATGAAAAAAATTCTCGGCTTGGATGTCGGCACCAATTCTATAGGAGGCGCTCTTGTCACTATCGACGAGTTTGGTAAAAGAGGTAAGATTGATTGGATGGGCAGTAGAATTATTCCTTTGGACGGAGATTCACTCTTAAAATTTGAAAATGGAGGTCAGGCAGAAACAAAGGCCGCCGCAAGAAGGTTATTACGTGGATCGAGAAGATTAAAACAGCGTTATAAATTAAGACGGAGCCGATTAGTTACAGTACTCAAGCTATTAAAATGGATTCCTGCAGAATTTCCAGAAAATTTTGAGAAACACATTTCTGAAATACCCTTTAATATTAATAATTACATCCCGATATCGGAGAATACTAAAGCGGCTGCATACGCAGCTTTCGGAACAGATAAGATCTCTGAAGATTGGATTGTATATTATCTCAGAGCAAAAGCTCTCAAAGAAGAAATAACTCTTCCGGAACTGGCAAGGATAATTTATATGCTAAACCAGAGAAGAGGTTTTAAAAGCAGTAGAAAAGATATTGTAATTCATGAAGAACATGAAGAAGAAAAATTTCCGAAGTTTGAAAAATGGGTTGAATTTGTAACGATACTTTCTATTAATGAAGAAGAAAAGGACAAAGATAAAACGGTTTATAGAATTAAAACAGATAAATATGAAGCATTAAAGTCTTTTAGAAACAAACCGGATTGGGAGGGAAAAACGATTGAATTAGAAATTACAAGAAAAACCACCAAAGCGGGGGAAATATCCTACAGTTTTAGTTTGCCAAATCCTACTGAATGGGAAAAACAAAAAACCGCATTGAACAACGATGTAGCTGAGTGGATTCAAAAAGATTTGTGTGGCACTATTGGTGAGTACTTTTTCCTGCAGTTAAAAGACGACAAAAACTACCGTATACGACAAAGAATAGTAGAAAGAAAATTATACAAACAAGAACTGGAACTTATCTGGAAGGTACAAAGTGGTTTTCATAAAGAGCTTTCTGACAATTCAGTTCTAAATGAAATTGCAACGGCATTATATAAAATAAATAAGGCGAAGCAAAAAGAAATCACGTCAAACGATTTATTCAATGTAATTGCCAATGATATTATCTATTACCAAAGGCCATTAAAATCGCAAAAAGATTCTATTGATGAATGTACACTTGAGAAGAAAAAATATATTAAAGACGGTATCGAATACATTGTCGGTATTAAGGTGGCTCCTAAAAGCAGTCCCGAATTCCAGGAGTTCCGTATATGGCAGGACATTCATAACATTAGAGTTTTTGAAAAAGAAGGAGTTTTAGATAATAAACAGCAAATCAATATTGATATAACTGAAAGTTTTATCACAAATGATATAAAGGCTTCTCTTTTTGAATTGTTTAATTCCAGTGGTGAAATAACAGAAAATGCTATACTCAAAAAAATAGATGCTCAACTATCACCTAAAACTCATAAGATAAATCTTTTTGCCAATCGGGAAAAATTAAAAGGCAACGAAACAAAAGCCGTTTTCAGAAAAGTTTTCAAGAAACATCACTTCGAAGAAGGGAATGATCTGCTCGAAAATTCTGAACTTTTTTATAAAATGTGGCATGCCCTGTATTCTCTAAATGAAGAAGAACATATTTATTCTGCCTTCAAAAATTTAAAAGATAGCGCAAAAAATAAAATAAATATTCCTGAATTAGTTGTTGCTCATTTATCAAAGCTGCCGGAACTATCGGCGCAGTACGCCGCATATTCCTCTAAAGCTATAAAAAAGCTATTGCCTTTAATGCGCTGTGGGAAATATTGGAACCCTGATGATATAAATAACCAAACAAAGGAACGAATAGAAAAAATAGTTAACGGAGAATATGATGAAGATATTGATGATCGCAGTAGGCAACTGATACAAAGCTTTAGCGAAAAAAATGATAATCCGGTATCAGGTATGCCTTTATGGTTATCGACTTATGCTGTATATGGTAAACATTCAGAGCGTACAAACGATGAAAAATATACTACTGCTTCGCAAATCGATGTAAGTAAATTGATTCCGCATAATAGCTTGAGAAATCCTTATGTTGAACAGGTAATTCGCGAAGCTCTTAATCTCGTTAAAGATGTTTTTGAGACTTATGGTCAGCCGGATGAAATCCACATTGAATTAGCCAGAGAACTCAAAAAAACAGCAGAAGAAAAAGAAAAAATTGCAAAAGCTAATCAGAATAGTAATACGGAGAAAGATCGCATCAAAAAATTACTACGTGAATTAAAAAAAGGAAATCCGGAATCGTTATCTGATCTCGACAAATTTAAGGTATGGAAAAATATCGGTGGATATGAATCAGAACAAAAGTTTGATGAACTATTTAATAAGAAAAATGATTTCATAAATCAGTCGGATATTGAGAAATACCGTATTTGGGCTGATCAAAATTGCCTCTCACCTTATACTGGTAAAGCAATTCCTTTATCACTTCTTTTTACGCCTGCCTATGAAATAGAACATATATTTCCTCGGTCAAGATTCTTCGATGATTCTTTTGCTAATAAAATAATATGCGAAGCGGGTGTTAATAAGGAAAAAGATAAAACCATTGCTAGATTATTTATTCAACAATACAGTGGAACAACATTTAACAAGGATGGCAAAACCTTTACAGTCTTTACAGAAGAAAATTATATTTCCCATTGCAAAAGTATATTTAGAGGTAAAAAATTAAGGAACCTCCTTGCAGAAAGTATCCCCGAAGATTTTGTATCAAGACAGTTAAATGATACGCGTTATATTAGCAAGAAGCTTGCAGATCTGCTTTACCCAATAACAAAAGACAAAGAAGGCATAATCTTCGCTGGAGGAAGCATCACGAATGAATTAAAAAACAAATGGGGACTTAATAAGGTTTGGAAGGAGATATTGTTACCTCGATTTGAACGCCTCGAAAAGGTAACAAACCAATCTTTAATAATTCCTGATGCAAGTGATGCAAATAAATTTCATTTTTCTAAAGAATATAAACGGGTAGATCATCGGCACCACGCACTCGATGCATTAATTATCGCCGTAACTACCCGCGATCACATACGTTATCTTAATACATTAAATGCATCTGATAATGAAGAGTGGAAGAATTTAAAATACCGTTTGGTAAAAAGTAAGACTAGAGATTTTGTTTTGCCATGGCCGGAATTTACAAAAGACACACGGGAAGCACTTGAAGAAATAATAGTATCTCATAAAGCAATTAATCGAATAGTATCGAAGCCATACAACCAATATCTCAAGTGGGTTGAAAAAAATGGTGAATACGTAAAGGACTTTGTTAAACAAGAGCCTCCTGTGAAACTTGGAAAAACGTGGGTTTCCGTTAGACGGTCAATGTTTAAAGAGCCGCAGGGAGTAATTTATTTAAAGAAGATCGAATTAGTTAGAATTAATGAAGCAGTCGCAATTCAGATTAAAAAAGAAACTGTAGAGAATAAAAAAGGACAACAGCCATTGGATTATATATACGATCAAGAGCTTCGCCCAAAGATCAAGGAAATAATAAAACAATTTAATAGCGACATTGAGAGTATTAAAAAGCATATAAAGAAAAACCCTCTTTGTGGTAATGACAAAAAACCAATAGAAAAAATTGCAGTAGCCCGCTTTAAAGAATACGCGTCGAAGAGAGTAACGCTTGATTCATCATTTGATGACAAAAAAATTAATAAAATTCCGTATGCAGATAAATCTCCATTGGTGGATTTGCTGAAGGAGCATCTTAAACTTAATGGAGATAAACCGGAAATTGCATTCCAGGGAGAAGGTTTAATGGACTTAGCAAAAAAAGCAGGTAAACCGATTAAAAAAGTAACTATTCACGAAGCCAAAGATCCAACGGATAAATTTCAAGGACGTTACTATGAAACAGATAAGGGCGGTAACGTGTTCTTCGTTATTAAAATTGATAAAGATAGAAACAGGTTCGAAATGTCAACTCTACCATTACTGGAGGCAATTGGACGATTAGCTAATAAATTACCCTTGGTCGATCACGTTCCTGATGAATCGAGTATAATACTTTCGCCTAACGAGTTGGTTTATGTTATGGAAGAAGGTGAAACTATTAATTTGATAGACTGGCACGACAAGAAGAAACTATTTACTAGAACATATAAAATGGTAAGTTGTACCGGAGGCGAATGCTATTTTATTCCTCATTATATATCCAAACTTATTCTTCCTTACGATGCGAAGACAAAAACAGGTGAATTGGGAAGCCTTAATAAATCAGAAAACACATTGGAAGGCATTTCCATCAAAAGGAATTGTATAAAAATTAAATTGGATAGATTAGGAAATGTGATTGAAGCTAACGGAAGGAAAATTGTTCCTCAGATAAAAAATTTATATGCGCAATGATCAAACGCACCTTATATTTTGGTAATCCTGCAAGTCTGCGACTAAAAGATAAGCAACTCCAAGTTGATGTTAAGATCGAAGAAGAAGTGAAAACCTCATTGATCGCGGTCGAAGATATCGGCGTAATGGTAATCGATAGTCCACAAATAACTTTAACAAGCGGATTATTACAAGCATTACAAGAAAATAATGTGGCTGTTATTATCTGCGATTATCGCCACATGCCACAAAGCCTTTTATTACCTATTGAGGGTAATAGTGTACAACAGGAGCGTTACGATACACAATTAGCGGCCAGTGAACCTCTCAAGAAACAACTATGGGCGCAGACCGTTACCCAAAAAATAAAGAATCAGGCAGCTATTTTAGACAGCTTGCTTATTAAATCCGATTATTTAATCCCCCTTCATAGAAATGTAAAAAGTGGCGATAGCGATAATTGCGAAGCAACGGCCGCAGTGTATTATTGGCAAAAGATTTTCGGCCACGTAAGCGGTTTTGCAAGATTTAGAGAAGGCCCGCCGCCTAACAATTATTTAAATTACGGATACTCCATTTTACGAGGCACTATGGCACGTAGTATAGTAGCCGCCGGCCTACTTCCAACACTCGGCATATTTCACCGCAACCGGTATAATGCTTTTTGTTTGGCAGATGATTTAATGGAACCATACCGGCCGTATGTTGACGAAATTGCTTACAGAATGGTAAATGAAATGGGCTTGGTAAAAGATCTCGAAAAAGAACACAAAGCTGTATTACTTAAAATTCCTGCTATGGATGTAACGATCGACGGAGAAAAAAGCCCGTTGATGATCGCAACACAGCGTACCGCGGTGAGTTTAGTAAAATGCTTTGCCGGTGAGCAAAGAAAGTTAGTATACCCTGAAATATGATTGTAAATACAGAACGCCTTAACGCCTATCGTGTAATGTGGACGCTTGTAATGTACGACCTGCCAACCGAAACTAAAAAGGAGCGCAAAGTAGCTGCCCGATTTCGTAAAGAGCTATTACAGGATGGTTTCAGTATGTTTCAGTTCAGTATGTACGTTCGTCATAGCGCCAGTAGTGAAAACGCCGATGTGCATAAAAGAAGAGTAACAGGTCTTCTGCCGGAGCATGGCAAAGTGGGTATTTTGCAGATCACCGATAAACAATTCGGGCAAATGGAGATCTTTTTTGGACAAAAACCCCAGGAATTACCCCAAATACCTCAACAATTGGAACTTTTTTAACTTAATTAGAAACTAAAAAACCCCGCTCAGCAGGGTCTTTTAGTTTGATAACAACCTTTTTTTTCTTTGCATAAACAGCATAAAACCCTTTAAAATCAATGCTTTTGGGCTTATATGTTGTTTATCATTTCTTCAAAGATACAATCTGAAAGCAAATCACAACATTCCAATTGAGTTTTAAAACTTAAGAATGGTTGTTTATCATTTCTTCAAAGATACAATCTGAAAGCAAATCACAACTAGGCATCTATTTCCTCAATAATTGTTCTCGTTGTTTATCATTTCTTCAAAGATACAATCTGAAAGCAAATCACAACACACTAACTGATAGTACAATTGACGCAGTGGTTGTTTATCATTTCTTCAAAGATACAATCTGAAAGCAAATCACAACATGGTTCTGTCAGCTTCACGCGGCTAATATGTTGTTTATCATTTCTTCAAAGATACAATCTGAAAGCAAATCACAACAGCTAATTTTAACGCCGTTAATCTTACTGTGTTGTTTATCATTTCTTCAAAGATACAATCTGAAAGCAAATCACAACTAAGCCAACCCCTGAAGAGCAATCGCAAGCGTTGTTTATCATTTCTTCAAAGATACAATCTGAAAGCAAATCACAACGGATATATTGACGGTTATACAGATGCTTTAGTTGTTTATCATTTCTTCAAAGATACAATCTGAAAGCAAATCACAACCGTTCTGCCCGTTTAACCAGGATAACCATTGTTGTTTATCATTTCTTCAAAGATACAATCTGAAAGCAAATCACAACATTGGAAATGCCATTTACCTAACTTGTTTAGTTGTTTATCATTTCTTCAAAGATACAATCTGAAAGCAAATCACAACTACTAGTGATGAGTACTTTAAAAAGGAACAGTTGTTTATCATTTCTTCAAAGATACAATCTGAAAGCAAATCACAACGCGAAAATCGGTGTGTATAAAACGGCATAGGTTGTTTATCATTTCTTCAAAGATACAATCTGAAAGCAAATCACAACCTGTTTCATTCATTTTAATTTCCATGTATTGTTGTTTATCATTTCTTCAAAGATACAATCTGAAAGCAAATCACAACAGGTTAGTTCCTTTTACCGTTGCCCTGCTGTTGTTTATCATTTCTTCAAAGATACAATCTGAAAGCAAATCACAACCAATTTTACTTGTAAAGGCTTCGTTAAATGGTTGTTTATCATTTCTTCAAAGATACAATCTGAAAGCAAATCACAACTGGGCTGTCCCGATCCGGCTCTACTGCCACGTTGTTTATCATTTCTTCAAAGATACAATCTGAAAGCAAATCACAACAGACTCAATTTTAAAAATCAAAAACTATTTTCCATATTTTGCACCATTATTTTAGCATCACTCCATTTACGTTTCGCCTCTTTATATGTTTTGCTCTGGATTCCTGAATCTTTCCTGGCCTGAAGCATCTCATTATAATGATCTCCAACAGATCGCCATATTTCAACTTTCATAATACAACCAATTCTTGCTTGACCATCACTCTCCGGACAAGACCTCTGTAGTTCGGCAGCATAAGCATAACATGCATTAGCATCGCCTTGTTCGCAAAGTTGCTTATTAGTTTTTGAAGGAGTTTTTTTCAAAATTACTCCAGGCAGATTCAATTGTAGCGAATTAAAATCAATTTTAAATGATAATGTTGTATCCAAAAACCCTTTACACTTTATATTTATTGTTTCGGAAGATTTATTCCGGCCTACCGAATCAATTAAGAAAAATCTGCCAAATGAATCAGTAGTATCAACCTGCCCGTCTTTACCGATTAATAAAATAATCGCATTTTTTACCGACCTATTTTGTTCATCAGTTATAATCCCTGAGATTACTTTTGTTAACCCTAAGTTGCTTAGATTAGCAGTAGACACTGATAAAGTATCTCCTATGTTTGCAAAAGCAATAATTCGTTAATAGAAAATCTATTAGATTAGTTGTTGAAAGTGAAAAACGGTGAGAGTGCATTCGTATCTAAACAACCCATGAGGTATGTTGTATTAAAGAGAGTACCTCACTGTT
>DATMMV010000166.1:0-14027 GCA_035569635.1 Bacteroidia bacterium
AACAGTGAGGTACTCTCTTTAATACAACATACCTCATGGGTTGTTTAGATACGAATGCACTCTCACCGTTTTTCACTTTCAACAACTAATCTAATAGATTTTCTATTAACGAATTATTGCTTTTGCAAACATAGGAGATACGAAATGTTTTTATTTACGAGTCAGCCGTTTGAAAATTTAACCGCGGTTAGGATTTAGGGCGGCTACTAACATTACACAATACCCCCACAAAGGTCGGCTATAAGTTGTAGGATTTGTCAACAATGCGGAAAGGCTTAACTATATTCTTTACCTCCACCCAATTATTTCATTTTCTAAAATTTTACTTGGCATTAAAGACACTATTTTACCTAAATACATTAGGGAATAATAGAATTCAAATCTTTTATCTGTTTTAATCGCGATAACGTAGATTGCGTCTTTTTGTCCGTCGTAATAATAGTTATAGAGATTTTCTTTTTTGAATTTTTTTCTTGCTTTGACTAAGGAATAAACTGTAAAGTTATTTCTGCGCACTAAATTACTTATTTCGCTAAATAAGGTGTCAGTATAGTAAATCTTGTCATCTGTACTTCTATCAGGTTTCCCTGGATCATTTATGAATATATATTTATTATATAGCAGAGAATTTGCTGAACTATTTACTCGTAATTCTTTTAAAAATGAGTTGAGTTTATTTTCATCAACGGAATTTGTAGAATCCGTAATCCTCGATTGACTAACTTTAGGTAAGTTTTTTAATTCAATCCATCCCTTAAATTGTCGTGTAAGGTTAAAATTATTTAATTGAAGAGTCAATTCTGAGTTGTCACCAGCATACTTCAACGCATCTTTGTTTTCAGAGTTGATTATTCCCTCAAGTTCTTTCATTATGAAATGAAATCTCTCAACTGTTATTATTTGGGACTTGTAATCATTATTCTCAGTTTTGAATTTTTGCTTTTCATAGTTATCAAGTGCAAAACCATCAACAGTTAGTTTTTGATGGAAATTCTCAAACCTCATAAATTTAATTCCTTTGTCTACAGTATAAAAAACCAATCGGTCGCCTGAGTTTACCCTACAACCAATATTTTTATAATCTATAATTAATTTGTCATTGGTATTAAGCTTTTCAAACTGAAATAATGAAATACTGTCCTTTTGTGCCAATGTCGCCAAACAAATGGTCACAAACAAAAATGTCGCAGCGAGTTTATTTATTCTCATAATTGCTATTCCACTGCCCTTGGTCGACTGTCCGCAGGATTGTCGGCCGCCTTAACCCTAACGGTTTGCAGCTACTTGCAGTTTTTTGCTATGTCAAGTTACGCATTTGAGCGGTAACCCGCAAAAAATTGCAAGTAGGTGCTGTTATAGGTTGCCAGCCGCACAAAGTATTTATTGATGTATTGCTATTTTACTTTTTTATAGAACATTGTTTCGGGAGCAAAAATACTGTCACCGTATGTATAAGTTAAAAACAAAGAAGTCTTATTTTTAACAATTTTCCAGTCGTGGTCTGAAATAATCGAATTCGGCGCAGTTGTCTTGATGTTGAAGAGATGAACTTTTGTACCGCCTTCAATTAGTTTCCACTTTCCTGTATCTGTAGTCTTTGATTTATCCGGGTTAATATTTGTTTCGGTGTAAGTCCCGTCGGTCGAAAAGACGAAAGTAGATTTAATTTCTGATGTCAAAGAGTCAAGCGTTTTGCCTTTTTTTGTAACGGTCAATTTTGCGAACGACCATTGTCCAAGAATGTCTTTGTCCGTGGACTGTCCGAAACATTTAACTGTCCAGATGAATAAAAATATGAAGATGAGTCTTGGCATTATTTGTTTTGGTGCAATGTTGGTTAATATAAAGATACAAAATTTTTGTAGGTTAAGGTCGGTACGGAATTTCTTTTGGTTCATTTTTGTATCTGTCCACAATAATGCTGAATTGTTTGTCGGTAAGAAGAAGTGCGTGTAAGTCATTACCGCTATACAATAAAAAGAATGATTCATTAATACTTTGCTTTTTCAATAAGTCATTTAGCTTTTTGAAAAATGCCCTTGAGGCTTTGTCCCAGAAGTCACCTTTTTCGAGTTCGTCTTTTGTGTATAGTTGTATTTTGTCACCATTTAATAACACTTCATTTGAAGTTTCATAATTGTCAGCCGTTTTTACGTCTAACGTAAAGTTTCGTTTGCTTAAAACCACATTTAACTCAGGTAAGAAAGTCCTAAATTGAAATTCCGCTAATTCTTCCGCGTCTACATGTAGAATTTTATTGCTTTCGTCGTCGTAAATGTAAAAAGACTTTTTTATATGGTCTGTTAACGAGTCGATTTTAAGACTGTCCGCATACATTAGGAAGTCGGCCGCAATTAAATTACTGCCTGATGTCGAGTCATTAGTTTTTAAAGCCTGATCGTCAGTAGTTGTCTTGTCGGGAGAACAGCTTAAACAAAGGAAAAGGAATATTGTCGGCATTAAATATCTCATGTCTTTTTGTCTACCGGAATGTCGTCCGGCTGGTTACCTATAACGTTTTGCAGCCAGATTTCCGAGCGGCTTTGGAATAAATACCAGTCGGCCGGGAGCAATGTTGAATAAAAGTACGAATAAAATCTTTACGTTGTCTGCCGCTTGGAATTCTGGGTGCGGTTATATGTAGAGCACCCTTGTTCTGCTTACACGACAACTAAGTGTCTACCGCGCAATAACTAATTTTTTATTTGTCACGCCGTCTACGGATTTAATTGTCATAGTATAAATGCCGTTGTCCAAAGTTGTTATATTAATATTTGATTTGTCCATTAAGCTTGCGCTAAACACGTGTCTGCCGTTAACGTCATACAAGTCCACGTTTAGTTTGTCAGTTGCGTTTGTTTCAATATAGAACTGGTCGCTTGTTGGGTTTGGAAAAATTGTCACTTGAATGTTAGATTGGAATTGTTCGATTGAATTCGCAACTGGACAGCCATTTGAATTACCTGCTGCGCAAAGTGGAGTTGTTGTGCATGAATTCATTGTCGGGAGAACGTAATTAGGTAAGCAATTAAAAGGGTTAGTATTCAGATTCAAATAAGTGAGTGAATTAGGGAAGTTGGGAAAACACTTAATGTTATTGAAATTGCAATCTAAATATTTGAGTGAATTAGGTAAGGAAGGAATGAATCCTAGTGTAAGAATGTGACTTGCGTTATTAAACTGGTGAGAGCAGTCTAAATATGTCAGAGAATTAGGCAAAGTGGGAACATTATTCAAAACATTTCCGCCACAATCTAAGTAAGTGAGAGAGTTGGGTAAAGCTGGAAGAGTGGTTAAAGAATCGGAGCTACAATTTAAATAGACTAATGAATTGAGAAGAGGAAGGTTTGGTAAAGGATTCACACAGCAAATCAAAGTATCAAGCGAATTAGGTAAAGCTGGAAGGCTTGTTAGTTTATTAAAACCGCAGGAAAAAAAGACAAGTGAATTGGGCAAAGTTGGAAGACTATTTAAATTGCAACTATAACAAAGAAGTTTTTTTAATGAATTAGGTAGAGTAGGAAGATTTGACAAGGAATAATTCTGACCGCAATCTAAATATGTTAGCGAAGAAAAATATTGAATGCCGCTTAAGTTTAAAATACTGTTTCCATTAACATTTATTGAATGAGTTGTCGTTGTAACAAGTGGACTACTTGTATTTAACAGGTTACCACTCATAGCAGATGGAATGGTCGCTTGTAAATATGTTACGAAGTTGGCGTCAGGTATTGTCACGAATGTTTGTCCGTGTATTTGTCGCATTGCAACGATTGAAAGAAGAAGTAAAAGTTTTTTCATTGTCGTCAGTATTTAGTTTTTTGTCACTGGGTGCTTTACATATAACGGTTTCGGGGCTTGCGTTCGGCGGGCTTTGGAACATTCAACTGTCTAAACCGACAAAACTAAATTAGTTGCTTCACGCTGCCTCTCTTTTTTGATTACAGTAAAAATAAACATTCCGCCGTCGGCGGGCAAATCGTAAGCAAAAAACTTAGACGTCCGCCCGCTGACGCAATTGCCCCGTGTTAGGCCCAGTTGTTTATGTCCAGGTTATAACCAGTCAATCGTTTCAATTTTTATTTCTGCATTGTATTCGTCACGAAGTCCAGCCGTTTTATACTTGTCCAGTTCGTATTTTAAATGTTCGATGCCCATTTTTTCGCCCATTGTCTCGAAAACTTGAAGGAATTTGTATGCGATAAAATTAATTTGTCCTGTACTTAACTTCTCGTTTCTTGTCCGCGCGATGTCACTAAAGTGTTTGTGAATAGTCTTGTATATTTTTAGAATATCATTGTCCAAAGTTTTTTCGGTCGGTGGAAGATTATTTTCTTTGGAAAGCTTTCTATAACCGTGAATTATTTCTGTGTCTGTCAATTCAGGTTCGTCCGCCCCACGCTGAGGAAATAGTTTATTTAAAGTATCTAAAGCTGCTTTGTGTCCATTTTCAGCGGCAATTTTAATGTCGTCTATTCCGTTATCGTCTCCGGTATTTAGTTTTAGAATGCCTCGTTGGAAATATGTTTCATCGTCATGTTTAATCTTTAGCGCAATGTCGAGTTGCTCAATTGCTTTGTCAATATCACCCATTTGAGTATAAACACCACCAATTAATACATTAACAAAGAAAGGATCGTCACCCAGCTTTAGAGCGGTGTTACAATCGTCTAACGCACTTTGGAAGTTTTTCAGAACAATAAAACATTGCGCTCTTGCAGTCAAAGCTAAAAGAAAGTCTGGCTTAAGGGAAAGTGTCCTGTCGAATTTTTCCTTTGCTTCTTTAAAAAGTCCTTGCTGAATTAAGAACTCACCCATGTTGAAAGCAACCTGCGGGTCGTCATTGTCGTTTGAAGAACTCAGTAATGTATTTATGTCGATTTCCATGTTGTGATGCCGTCTTACAATTGGGCCTAACTTACTTATATGAACGGTTTTTATCGGAAAAACCGCACATAGCCGTCCATTTTAGCAGGTTTTGTGTGGTTGACCTTTTTAAAATACGTTCTCTATTTTGCATGGTTAAGTTTCATTTTTTCAATCGGACTGGTTACTCGGCCAATCCCTTCATTGCTTACATGGGTATAAATTTGAGTCGTTTTCGGACTTTTATGGCCCAATATTTCTTGTATGTATCTTAGATTAGTGCCGCCTTCCAATAAATGAGTGGCGTAACTATGCCTAAGTGTATGCAAGGTAGCACTTTTATTTATTTTAGCCTTATTTTTTGCCTGATGAAATATCTCCTGCAAACTCGTTTCACTGTATCTATTTCCGGTTTGCCCCTCAAATAAATAAATTTTTGGAGAGTATTTCTTATAATAAATCCGCAATAACTCCAAAATGGTAGCAGATAATGGAACAACCCGATCTTTGTTGCCCTTGGCTGCTTTAACGGTTATCATCATTCTTTTAGAATCAACATCTCTTACTTCCATATTAAGTAATTCACTCCTTCGTAATCCGGCAGAATAAATAAGAGCTAACATAGTTTTGTGTTTTATATTTTCAAGGCTGTTTAACAACGATTCAATATCTTCCAAACTTAAAACCAAAGGTAGTTTAAATGGTTTCTTCGGGCGATGTATATCATCAACAATAATCGCTGTGTTTTGTACGGTGCGAAAAAATAATTTTATTGCATTAACTACCTGACTTTGATAAGAAGCGGATAGTTTATGTTTTAAAACAAATTCATTATTAAAAATGATTACATCTTCATTAGTAATTTCCGCTACCGGTTTTTGACTGTAAAATCGCAGGAAAGATTTTAAGGCATCCATATAAGTAACAACAGTATTTTTGCTGTACCGGCGGGATTCCAGCCAATCTTTAAATTGCTTCATTTTTATTTTAGCGTCATCGCCAATTACTAAAGTTGCGGGTACCGCAACAATAGACGGATTTGTTTTTTTCGATACAATTTTTTCTTTTAATAGGGTAGCGTCTATTTTACAAATCGGATCAAATATTGCTTTTATCTGATTTATCGTAAAAACGGAGTAGGCAACTTGCCAACAGGTATGTGTCCGTGTCCAACGTACACCACTAATTTTTTTAATCGCTTCATCCAGTACTTTATCGTTCGGGTACCTGAGAAGTATATCTTCAGCTTCTCTGTGCTTAGTAATATCTAATGCTAATGTTTTCATTTAAATTTTACTTACAGTGCCAATGAATTTAATAATTTGATAGCAAGATACTAAAATAATTAGTATTTATATACTAATTATTTTAGCAATCTGTTTTACTTCAAAATATCATCATACATTTTTCACTTAATAAAGTAAAGAGTTTTCTGACTTCTTAGCCTGACAAAAAAAGAAGGCTATAAGTTTACTTTAGCTACGTTTGAACCTGAAAACTTAAAACAAACCTAATTCCTGCGTTTTAATCCAACCTTCATTTCCATTGGCTAACTGAATGGAAGTCCATTCTTCATTAGTGCTTAAAACGGTAAGTTTAGTGCCCTCGTGCAGGCTGAATTTAGACTTACCGCTTTCATTAGGCGCACTTAACACCTGCACCACCTGGTTGGTGACGATTGCCTGCGTTTTTTTATTAAGATTATGAAGAGACGCAAATCCAACCGAAAAAACAAAAACAAATTTTATAATACCTAAAATACCCAACCAAAAGCAAATACGTTTAAAGAGCAAGCTTTTAGAAATTATGAAAGCAATAGCGCACAATAAAGTAAAAATTACCGCTATAATACTCAACCACGCCCATCCGTTCGTACTGAACATACTATACAAACCAGACTTAATAGCGCCTGCCAAAAAATTTTCTTTCGCTTCAATTTTGTCTATGGTTTTTGCATTAGCGATACGCAGATTGGTTTTGATATCATCATCACCGGGACTTAGTTTTTTTGCCAACTCATAATTGTAAATGGCTTTCCCTATCTGGTTGTCTTTAAAGTACGCGTTACCCAGATTGTAATACAGGTTGGCTGATACCTGTCCTTCGGTAAGAATTTTCTCATAGAAATTTATTACTTGTTTATACTCCTGTTTCTTATAATAGATCCGGGCGCTGTCAGTTAAATTTTGTGCATGTGAAATAATCGGAGGGAAAAATAATAATGTAAAAGCCATTATATAGAATTGGCTCAACTTTACGTTATGCTGAATTTGTTTCAGCATCTCCCGTATTTTTGTATTAAGCGGCCCCGAAAAAAGTTCAGGGTGACAAGCAGTTAGTTTCATTTTATTTCATCTTCAATTTTTGTGATTAGTTCAATCGTATTATTATATACCAGGTTCAAATCCTGTTTGGCGGCAGCGGGAGCATAGCGGGCGTATTCACAATCATTTAAAGTGCCAATAAGCTTTTGTACAGTGTCCGCGTTTACATTTCTTTGTAAAAGGTGCGCTGAAATATTTTCCTTCGATAAATCTGCAACCGGAATATTCATTTTGTGACTTGTGTATTTATTTAAAGCGGTAAGCACTTCGTTGTAAAATTCATCCCGTTTATTCTGTGTTTTAAATTTCTCGGCTAAAGCAAGTTGCTTACGGGCCAGCTTAGCGGCTTTGCGCCCTTTAACCGCGACAACATTACTCTGCGATTTTAAATAAAAATTTCTGGTAACAACAAATCCGAAAAATAAAATCAGGGGTAGAACTAATAATGTATAGTGTTTTATGGAGCCAAAAAATTCATCGTTAAGCGGTTTCAGTTTTAAATCACCTTCTTTAATGTAACGGATATCGTTTTCCTGCTCGGCAATTTCGTTTTTAGGACTATATACGCTTGCAGCAGCAGATGAACTCGCGTCACCCTTCTCAACAGTAATTTTTAATTCGGGCGAGGGGATGGTTACATATTGCTTTTTCTCCAAATCAAAATAGCTGAACGCAATATCTTTAATTTCATAATTTCCTTCGCGACGCGGTACAATGAGGTATTCATAAGTTTTGGAACCGCTGACTCCGCCGGCAACCGAAATATTTTCGTTTACTTTCGGATCATATGTTTCAAAACCATCGGGGAAAGTTACCTTAGGCCCTTCTGCAAGGTTTATGTTGCCCGAACCACTGATTGTGAGTTTTAAATTAATGGCTTCGTTGGCTTTTACTTTATCGTGATTTAAACGCGCGCTGAAATTAAATTTCCCAACGGCACCGGTAAAACCCGCGGGTTTATTTTTTTCGGGAAGCGGAGATACATCAACCGTAACAGGTTTGCTTTTCAGCTTCACAACCATATCCTGGTAGCCTGCACCAAAAAATTGATCAAAAATAGTTTGTGGCCTTTTTGATTTTGCTCTAACCACCCAATCAATTTCGATAGGGTCAACAGTAAGTTTTCCTGTTCTTTGCGGGAAAATATAAGTTCTTTTATATTCAACAACACGATATGTAATACCATCGAAATTTTCTGTATTTATAGGAAGAGGGCCTTTAGTAGCCTCTTCTTTTGCGAAAAATCCGGTGTAATCAGGGTTTTTCTCTTTTTGTGGCCCGCGATGCTCCACAACTGTACGCGCATAAATTTTATGAGTCACGGTAATTTGCTCGCCAAGGTAACATTGCTTTTTGTTTAAATAAGTACGTACAAATACATCTTCATTGTCGATATTTTTTGGTTGTTGCTGTTGCGCATTCGGGTCGGGAAATATATTGCCGAAGGGGTCTTGCTGCTGCTGATTTTGTTGAGGAGGAGTTCCCTTTAAAACTTCAATAGTAATCTGGTTTGATTCTGTTTTAACACCGTTAATTGTAGCGACCGCTGCTCCTATAGTAAATTTTCCTTCTTTCTTAGCCGCAATCATATATGAATAGCTGAGTGTTTGGCTAATGTTGCCATTTACATTTTGCTGGCTGCTGAATTGACTTGGCCCCGAAACATCAAATTCTGCCAGGGCAGGCCTCTGGAAAGTAGTCATGTTTCCACTGGTTGTAAAAGTCAGTTGAAAAGCTTCACCCACATAAACTTTATTTTTACTAACCTGCGCGCCTAATTTTTGCGAAAAAGATTTAAAAGGGAAAAGTAAAGAACCCGCCAACACTATTAGCAGTAAGGAAAATATGTTTCTCTTCTTTTTCATTTATTTAATATATCTATAACTCAACAACTCTATAACTGCTTCTACCAGTCTTTGTCGATATTTTTACTGTCTGTTTTCTTATCTCCTTTTTTCTTATGGAATTCCTGCAACTTTTGTTCCGCATTTTTTAAGGCCTCCAGCATACGTTGCGCTTCTTCCTTACTCATCTTAGGTTGCTCTTTCTGGTCTTTCTTATCCTTGTTATCTTTATTTTGTTGATCTTTTTTGTCTTTATTTTTTTTATCGTCCTTTTTATCTTTGTTTTCTTTATTGTCTTTCCCGCCGTCTTTTTTTTGTTGTTCCTCAAGTTTCTTTTTGGCGTAAGCTAAATTATAACGCGTATTTTCATCTTTAGGATTAAACTTCAGCGAATTTTTATATGCTTTTATGGCATCTTCGTATCTTTTTTCCTTAAGATAGGAGTTTCCGATATTATGAAATGCTTTTGAAAGCGTGTCCTTATCCGCGTTATTCTTTATAAATACATCGTATTGCTCAAGTGCGTCCTTAAATTTTCCTTGCTTGTATAAGGCGTTTCCTAAATTATAATTCGCTTTAAAATAATTGTTTTTCTTTTTTAATGCGTCGCCGTAATATTGCTCCGCCTTTTTGTAGCGGCCACTGTTGTACTGGTTGTTCCCTTCGCGCAGGATATAACGTTCCTGCTGAGAGAAAGCGGTATAGGAATTAAGTATAAGCGCACTTAGTATATAAAAAAACTGTTTCATTGCTTACTGAACGAATTTAATTTACGTAACCAGGCGTTTGCCCTCTCGCTGATAAAAAACTCAATTAACAAAAATAATAAAGTTGCGCCGGCAAACCACTGAAACTGGTCTTCGTAATCGGTATAGCGTTTTGATTCGATTTCTTTTTTATCAAGCTCAGCTATTTTATCCAAAACCGCGTTTAAACCTACATCCGCGTTGCTGGCTTTTACATAAACTCCGTTGGCGGCACCTGCAATTTCCTGTAAAAGTTTATCATTCAGTTTTGTAATTACGGTATTTCCTTCGCGGTCCTTTTTATATCCTGCAGGGACACCATTCTGGTAAATCGGAATAGGAACTCCCGCGTCTGAACCTATACCAATGGTATGAATACTTATTTCGTTCTTAGCGGCGTCTTCGGCAAGTTTAACCGCATCGTCTTCGTGGTTTTCCCCATCCGTAATAATAATTATCGCCTTATTTTTTCCTTCATCCTTTCCGAATGATTCCATAGCTTTTTCTATAGCCGCCCCGATTGCCGTTCCTTGTTTTGGAATCATATTGGGAGCAACCGCGTTTAAAAATAATTTAGCGGCACTGTAATCGGTTGTAATAGGAAGTTGGACATAAGCCTCTCCGGCAAAGACAATCATTCCGATACGGTCACCTTCAAGTTTATCAATCATTTTCTCAATAGCTTGTTTAGCACGTTCTAAACGATTCGGTTTTAAATCTTCTGCCATCATAGAATTGGAAACATCTAAACACAACATTATATCGGCACCGCTGCGTTTCACTTCCTGCATCTTACTTCCTGTTTGTAAGTTAGCCAGAGTTAACAGCATAAACAGCAAAGCGCTTGAATACAAAACAAATTTTACGATTTGCCTTCCCAAAGACACATCCGGAATCATATTCAGTATTAAAGAAAAATCTCCCAGTTTCTCAAGCCTGCGTTTTTTATTCAGCATCAAAAGAAAGAAAATAAGCACCAACAGGGGAATAACCGCCAGCGACCAAAGAAAAATTATGTTTTCAAACCGTAACATCAGGTTGCCGGATTAATAATTAAATGTTTAATAATAAATTCAAGTAATAAAGCGATTGCAGCAGCCAATGCGAAAGGAAAAAAATGTTCTTCTTTATCCGAGAAATTCTTTTCGCTGATAATTGATTTTTCCATTTTATCAATTTCCTTATAAACCCGGCGTAAACTGGCTTTATCGGTAGCCCTAAAATATTTTCCTCCGGTTTCAGCAGCAATTTTTTGCATGAGCGGTTCGTCAATTTCTACGTCCACATAATCATAAGCGAATTGCCCGTTAGGATACATTCCGACAGGAGTAAGCGCTTTTCCTTTTGTTCCAACTCCGATCGTATATACACGCACGCCGAAAGTTTTTGCAATCTCACCGGCAGTGGCAGGAGCGATATCTCCTGCGTTGTTTACACCGTCGGATAAAAGTATTACCACACGACTCTTCGCTTTGCTGTCTTTTACCCTTGCAACTGCATCGGCAATACCCATACCAATCGCGGTTCCTTGCGCCAACATTCCCGCATTTACATCTTTAAATAAATTTTTAATAACGGAGTGATCGGTAGTAAGGGGGCATTGAGTAAAAGCTTCTCCGCCAAAAACAACCAGGCCAATACAGTCGTTAGGGCGCGCGTCAATAAATTCTTTCGCAACTTCTTTTGCTGCATCCAACCGGTTCGGGTTAAAATCCTTTGCGAGCATAGAGTAGGAGATATCTATACTTAAAACAATATCTATTCCTTCCGTTTTAATGTCTTTCCAACTGCTTCGCGATTGCGGACGGGCAAGAACAGTAATCACCAGCGCAATGCAGATCAAACGCAAAACAAAAACAACATGACGTAAAACTGCTTTGTAAGATGTTTTAACAGGGCCGAGCTGTTCCAAAGAAGAAAAATTTAATTCGGCTTCGTTTCTTTTTAAGCGGAAAATGTACCATAAGATCAGTACAGGCAAAATGAGCATCAGCCAGAAATAATCTTTATCTGCAAACGTCAAATCTTTTATGTAGCTGATGATATTCAATTAGCAGATATTTCGGGTTTTTCTATTTCTTCGTCCTCACGCTTAGTTCCGTTTACAAAATCAAAAGCATTACTGAGCGACAATTCATTTTCCACGTCAATAGGAACTACTTTAGCAAATTTCACATAATCGGCAAGTGTCAATATCTGGCGGAGTTTTTCTTTGCTTATTGTATCGATTACCTGCCCGTTCATAATTTTAAAAATTTCTTCCGAGGTGAGCTCCATCGCGGCCACGCCGTATCTTCCTTCAATATACATTCGTAACGCGTCCGAAATGAGAGTGTGATATTCTTTGAATTTTCCTTCCTGCCAGAGTTTTTTCTGCCTGATCTCCTCTAAGGCCGCAAGAGCAGTTATGTGTGGCGGTTCTTTTGGTTTTGTATCCTTTACAACAACTTTACCTTTCTTACCGTACTTATACACCAACAAAACAATTACAATGACTATAGCAAGTGCTGCCGCAGTCCAGTATATATAGGGCAAATACTCGTGCCAATCAAAGGGCTCTTCAAAAGTTGTTTTAATATCTTTTATACTTGCCTGCGCAGTATCAACCGGAATATTTTGTACTTCTAACAAAAGTGGTTCAGTGGATAAAGGGTTTGCGGTATCATCATTTATAACAAACGAAAAAGGTTCAAGCGCCCAAAAACCCGAATCGGTTGAAGTAATCGTCACTGATTCGTGCTCCTCTACTTCGTCCGGCCTGCTTTTGTCGGGAATGGTAGTATCAATCCGGGAAATATTTACCACTTCAACCTCTTTACGCAAAGTATCGCTGATACGCGGCCACTGTATTTTTAAATTCTTTTGTGTAGCTTTATGAGTAATATACAAATCAATTTTAACCTGCTCGCCAATACGTATTTTTGAAGTGTCCATCACCGCGGAAACACGTACGTTTTGCGAAAAAGTTTTAAAGAAGCCCGAAGCGAGCAACAAACAAAACAGGTATTTAATGTATTTATTCATTCGTAAAATTTTAACCCCTCTTTTTAAATAAATTCATAAGAGGTTTAATATATCCTTCGTGCGTGCTTATTTTTGCGTAATCAATTCCGGCGCGAGAGAAAGTATCTTTTAAATAACCCTCGTGCTTTACTTGCTGCAATTTAACAGAGTGCTGAAAGCCCTTGCTGGAAGTATCAACCCATTTTACTTTACCTGTTTCGTTATCTTTTACCTTTATCAACCCGATTTTGGGAATTTGCGTTTCGGTTCTGTCGTAAATACGTAAAGCCACCACATCGTGTTTTTTATTGGCAATTTTTACGGCATCTTCAAAACGATTACCTATAAAATCAGAAATTACAAATACAATGCTTTTCTTTTTAATGGCGTTCGTAAGAAATTTAAGTGCAACAATAATATCGGTTCCTTTATTTTCGGGTTCAAAATTTAATAGCTCGCGAATAATGCGGAGTATGTGAGATTTTCCCTTTTTAGGCGGAATAAATTTTTCGATTTTATCACTGAAAAAGATAACGCCTATTTTATCATTGTTTGTTGATGCGGAAAATGCGATAACAGCACACAATTCGGTAATTAATTCCTGTTTGGTTTGTTTTAAAGTTCCGAAATTCTCCGACGCGCTTACATCAACCAATAAAACCACATTCAATTCACGTTCTTCTTCAAAAACTTTTACGTAGGGAGAATTAAACCTTGCAGTAACGTTCCAGTCGATGGTACGGATATCATCACCGGGAGTATATTCTCTTACTTCGCTGAAAGCCATACCACGACCTTTAAAGGCGCTGTGATATTCCCCTGAGAAAATCTGGGCAGATAATCCGCGGGTTTTAATTTCGATTTTACGAACCTTTTTTAAAAGCTCTGCCGTTTCCATCGTTCAATTTTTGATTTTTTTAGTTAAAGAATTATTGAATGAAAAAATCAATAATTCAACAATTCCATAACTCTGTAATTGTTTATGGAACTTCAACTGTATTAAGAATCTCGTTGATGATAGATTCTGAAGTGATATTTTCTGCTTCCGCTTCGTAAGTTAAACCGATACGATGACGCATTACATCAAGGCTTATCGCACGCACATCTTCCGGTATTACGTATCCGCGGCGTTTAATAAAGGCATAAGCTTTTGAAGCGAGAGCTAAATTAATACTGGCACGCGGTGAACCTCCGAAATTAATAAGCGGAGCGAATTTCTCCAAACCGTATTCTTTAGGAAAGCG
>DATMMV010000167.1:0-11242 GCA_035569635.1 Bacteroidia bacterium
AATGGGAAAATTAAGCATCGTACTGCCTGCTGTATTTTTTTGGATAATCATCGGGCCATCCACATAACTTGTTGAAGCGGATGTACCCGCTGTAGATATGGCTGAAGAAGTTAATGTTAAGATATTAGCAGATGTTGTAAACAAATGCCCTGAACTCATAGTCAGAGTGCCGCCTGCATTTATCGCCTGCGAAAGCGTTACGCCGGTTCCGCTGGTATTATTAATTGTAAGGCTGTTAAAAGTAGTAATTGAAGCTCCGCTTATACTTTGTGCCGGGGTACCATTAAATGTAACGGTGCTTGTATTTGCAGTAAATGTTCCGGCATTGATCCAATTACCTTGTAAAGAATGAGAAAAAGCAGAAGCGTCAAAAGTGGCGAGCGTATTAATCGTAACATTACCATTCATCGTTAAATTACCTCCTGCGGTTTTAGTCGTGGCTCCTGTCCCGTTTCCATTAGTTAAAGTAAGATGCCCGTATATTGGCGGATTGTATACAGTTTGATTAACTCCGTTATTTGAATTATACTCAACGATACTTGCCGCATTAAAAGAATAAGATGAATAAACTCCCGGAAAATTACTTCCGGCCACACCGTTAAGACTTCCGGTTGCAAGGCCCCAATCTCCCTGGTCAGCCCCGATCTGAAGTATAGATCCACTATTAAGTGTTAATGTACCCGCACCGCTCGCATTATTAAGAGTACCGCCATCTTGTGATGTTGCACCGCCGGGTAAAATAAGTTTACTATTTGCTTTTACTGTTACATTATTCAGAGGGAACCAGGTTCCTTGTTGGCCCGTTATTGTTACTGTTGGTGTATTTGTACTTCCGAATAAAACTGTTGAGGGCAAATAGTTTATATATAAGGAGCTGATATTATTAATTGTTTGAGTTCCGTTAGCGTCAAAAATTGCCGTGCCGGGTAAATTGGTACTGGAAGAAGCAACTGCATTTGCATAAGTAACATCACCCTTAAAAGTTACCGTACCTGTTGTTCCACCTGCTCCTAAAACCGGAAATATTATCCCCTGGTTTGCGCTAAAGCCTGTGCAGGTTAATGAACCACCATAAGTAACGGATCCGCCGTTCCCCACATTGATTTGCAATTGTGTATTACCATTGCCTCCGGTGGCTTTAAGAGTAGTAGTTCCGTTTATTGTTAATGCATTTGAAACGGCATCAACTCTCAGAACATTATTACTTCCGCTTAACGAAACATACAGAGCGCCAATAGTACTGGCGGCATTAAGGCTTATTGTTTTGTTTGTAGCTAAAACAATAACACAAGAATCGGTGGAAGACGGAATGCCATTCGGGTTCCAATTAGTGGCTGTGTTAAAAGTATTATTAGTTGCCCCGGTCCAGGTACGTAAAGTTAAAGCAGATGCCTGGTTTAAACCACCTCTGTTAATTACACCATTTTCATTTTTCGTTTTTAGTTTAAAAACCTGTTTTATTTTATTTATCGGAGTTTCAGGTTGCGGGCTAAGCAATTCAACTTTTAATTTTTTGCCGGGCACATCATTGCTCTTTGTAATTCCGGCTATTGCCTTAAATCCTGTTTGTAGGTTTGCGGAGAACCGAAAAGGGTTCGCTATAACCAGTAAAGTTATATATCCGCATAAAACTAACCTTTCGGTAAAACACAGCACTTTCTTCATCACGGTTTGGTTTGGTAATTAGAAGTTAGTGATTTTAAAGTTACAAAGCACATATTTTACACTAAAATCGGTTTAACTAACGTCGACTGCTGTTTCCTATCGACAACCCGTTTGCCCTTATTCTACAAGGGTTACAGGGCATTCGGCTTATTTGGTATACAAAAAATATTCACAGAAACTGAAATTATTTCCAACATATTTTACCTCGAAATAAGCCGGGTTTCGGGGCAATTTTGTACAGATTGCCGCACAAAAACCAATCGCTTATCTGAAAGTATAAAGGCAATACTTACTTTTGCTGCAGATAAGCGGAATTTATGATAACCACAACAATTATTGCAGCCTGCATTATTTTTTCTTTAATCGCTTTTAATAACAACGCGGTTTTCGAAAAATATCTTTTCAGTTCTTACGCCGTAACTCATTACAAACAGTACTATCGCATTTTTACACATGCTTTTTTACATGGTGATTATATGCACCTTGCTTTTAACATGTATGCGCTTTATCTTTTTGGCGATATGCTTGAGCAGGCTTTTTCCCTGCCCCAACTTTTCGGAACCAAAGGGCCTTTTCTTTATTCTGCTCTGTATTTAGGCGGAATAATTTTTTCTTCGCTACCAGATTTAGCTTTACACAAAAACAACAGCACTTATCGTTCCGTTGGTGCCAGCGGTGCGGTAAACGCAATTGTATTCAGTTCTATATTAATAAACCCTACAATGGGAATGGGATTACTGTTTCTTCCCTTTTTTATTCCCGCCTGGGTATTCGGGGGACTTTATCTTGCCTACAGTTGGTATATGTCAAAACGCGGCGGAGATAACATTGGCCATAACGCGCATTTTTACGGAGCGCTTTTCGGTTTTCTTTTTACTATTGTATTAAGGCCTTCCCTGTTTATGAATTTTATCAACGCAATTTTTCACAAGGGATAAAAAAACAGCCGGCAATAATTATACTTACATTGCGTTAAGAAAATTATATGCTCACAAAAAACCGGATTGAAACATTAGATGTATTAAGAGGTGTTGCCTTACTTGGGATTTTAGTAATGAATGTCCCGGGATTTTCGGTTCCTCGTTTATATACCGATACTATGGTCAGGTATGAAGGCGCCCACACTCTTAATTACTATACGTGGGTTTTTGATTATGTTTTTTTAAACGGGAAAATGCGGTTTTTATTTTCTATGCTTTTCGGCGCAGGAATTATTTTATTTACCTCAAAAAAAGAAACAGATAATTTAAAAGTAGCCGACGCTTACTTCAGGCGCATGTTGTGGCTATTGGTATTTGCTTTGTTTACCACTTACATTTTACTGGCCTCTACCGGTATTTTATATGAATACGCGTTATGCGGCATGTTGCTTTTTGTTTTCAGGAACACGCGGGTAAGATGGTTGCTGGTAATGGCAGCAATTTGTTTTACTATTTATTCTGTTAAAAGTGGTATGGGGTTTTTAGATACCAAAGAAAAAAGAGAGGTTTGTAACGAAGCTAAAAAACTTGTAGCGCAGGGAAAACCCATAACCAAAGAACAACAAGCTGCAATTGATTTCTGGAAAAACGGCCGTTTACCGGAGCGCAGCAAACTCAAAAATAAGTACAGTGCTGATGTAAAATTAGTCAACTCTGGTTACTTCGCTATTTTTGAAGAGAATGCAAATGTATTTAATGAAGTTTTCTCTTCCGGCTTTTACAGCACATTTTGGGAAACATTCGGGAGTATTGCTTTAGGAATGGGATTATTTAAACTCGGAGTGTTATCAGGAGATTTAAGGCGAAAAACTTATTTACTAATGGCTTCGCTCGGGCTTGGGGCGGGCTTACCGTTTACATATTACTTATCGCAAGTGTTGGTAAAAGGCCAATTGGATACTACGGGCGAATATTTTGATACGCGCTGGTTCAGTGTTTTTCATATGGAACAAATACCGCGAGTGTTATGCGCTTTAGGTTACATCGGTTTAATTTTATGGATTTATCAAATGGGATGGTTTAAAAAAGTTATGCACCTTTTTGCAAGTTTGGGAAGAATGGCTTTTACCAATTACTTAATGCAAAATATTCTTTGCGTGATTTTCTTTTTTGGTTTCGGGATGTTTGCTAAAATTGAATATTACCAATTGCACTATGTAGTGCTTGTTATTTGGGTAATACAACTGATCTTTAGTTTAACCTGGTTGCACTTTTATAAAATGGGCCCTTTTGAATGGATTTGGAGAAGGCTGACTTACGGAAAAAAATTTACTCCGCCTGCCTAATCCTGCCAATCTGCAATCCATAAATTGGTATCGCGTGTGCCTCCGTTTTTGCGGTTAGAAGAAAAAATAAGTTTTTTTCCATCCGGAGAAAACATCGGAAAAGCGTTAAACAAACTCTCTGAAGTAATTTGCTCCAACCCTGTTCCGTCCAGATTAATCATGAACAACTGGAAGTCGTAACCTTTTTGCGAGTGATGGTTGCTGGAAAAAATAATTTTTTGTCCGGAAGGATGAAAAAAAGGAGCCCAGTTTGCCTTACCCAATTTTGTAATTTGTTTTAAATCGCTTCCATCAACATTGCAAACATATAACTCCATGTTTGTTGGTGCAACTAATCCCTGAGCCAGTAGTTCTTTGTATTCTTTTATCTCTTCTTCTGTTTTCGGCCGCGATGCACGAAAAACAATTTTCTTTCCGTCAGGAGAGAAAAAAGCACCGCCATCATAACCTAAATCTTTAGTGATTTGTTTGGAGTTTTTTCCATCCAAATCCATCGTCCACAATTCAATGTCGCCGCTTCGGGTAGAGGTGAAAACAATTTTATCTCCTTTAGGAGAAACTGTTGCTTCCGCATCATAACCCGGGGAATTGATTAATTGTTTTACAATTTTCCCTTTGATATCTGACACATAAATATCAAACGTATTATAAATTGCCCAGATGTATTTTCCTTTTATGTGCGGCACGGGCGGACAACTATCATTGGCCCCGTGAGTAGAAGCGTATAAAATATGTTTTCCGTCGGGCATAAAATAAGAGCAAGTAGTTCTCCCCTTCCCGGTACTAATTATTGAAGGTTTGATTGTTGTATCCTTTAATTGATTTTGTATATCCATTAAAAAAACCTGGTCGCACGACAAACCCCACTTTGCATAATTGCTTTGAAAAGTAAGTTGCTTGCTGTCGGGACTGAAATAAGCTTCGGCGTTGTCGCCGCCAAAAGTTAATTGCTTTATACTTTTAAAATGTTTTTCGTTTTGAGCGGTAGTAAAGGCAATAGTTAATAGCGAAAAGGCAATAGTGGCGATGCGCTTCATAAATAATTTTTTTGCAAAGATAGGAGTAAATCCTTTGTTATGACTATTTCCTGATTACTGTAGTCGCATTTGCCTGAGCTGTTGGTGTAATAATAACATCCGTAATATTTACGTGCGGGGGTCTACTGGCCATCCAGTAAATTGCATCGGCAATATCATTTGGAGTTAAAGGTTGCAATCCTTCATAAACTTTTTTTGCGCGGGCTTCATCTCCGTGAAAACGGACTACGCTGAATTCTGTTTCAACCATGCCGGGATGAATTGCGGATACACGGATATTATGCGCCAACAAATCAATCCGCATAGCTTTGTTGAGCGCGTCTACAGCATATTTACTTGCGCAATATACATTACCATTAGGATACACTTCTTTTCCTGCAACAGAACCTACATTAATTATATGTCCTTTTTTATAAGGAATCATCAAATTAGCAACTTCTTTCGTTATATAAAGTAAGCCTTTGATGTTTGTGTCAATCATTTTTTCCCAATCATCAGTATCGCCGTCCTGAATGGTAGATGAACCCGAGGCAAGCCCGGCATTATTTACCAAAACATCAATATTTTTATTTTCGGAAGAAAGAGATGCTATATTCTTTTTCACCTCTTCCAACCTACGGATGTCAAAACAAAGTGTTTGAATTTTTACTTTGTGTTGCTCCTGTAAATCATCGGCTAATTTTTGTAACCGCTCAGCGCGACGTCCGGTAATAATTAAATCATATCCGTTCCTCGCGAAAATTTCGGCAGTAGATTTTCCTATGCCTGAAGTAGCTCCTGTTATTAATGTAATCATTTTTTTGCCAATTTACTTTTTCGGTATCCGTAACATAAATAAACTACTAATCCGATCAATAACCATATTGAGAAAAATTTCCAGTTTTGTGCTTCCATACCCGTAAGCAGGTAGCAACAGGATAATAAACCAAGTACCGGAATAAGTGACAGGTTTTTTATAAAAGAGAAAACCGACAATACAATAAACAAAATAAAGTATATGAGCATGGGAACATTTTTCGCGGCATTCTCTCCGGTGATTTCAAACCGGGCTAAAAGATATTCTGAATTATATTTAAATAACAAAGCAAAAGTAGTTATACAAATTACCGGCATAATCCATTTGGCGTTTATATACGGTAATTGAAATTTTTTATCGTTACGTTTTGCCTGTCGGGGCAACATAAGTACTCCGCCACATACCAACACAAATGCAAATAAGGTTCCTATACTGGTAAAATCAAGTACAAATTTTTCATTGGTAAAAAACAAAGGAAGGCCTACAACCAAACCGGTGATGATGGTGGCAAAACCCGGAGTTTTGTATTTAGGATGAATTTTAGAGAATTTTTTCGGTAATAAACCATCGCGACTCATAGCCATCCAGATGCGGGGCTGTCCCATTTGAAAAACAAGCAACACACTTGCCATTGCAACTACCGCTGCAATAGAAACAACAAACAGCATCCATTTAACACCTTTTATTTTAAAAATTTCAGCTAAAGGATCATTCACACCTAACAAACTGTAAGAAGCCATGCCTGTAAGTACCAGGCAAAGAATAATAAATACAACCGTGCAAATTATTAACGAGTAAATCATTCCGCGCGGCAAATCTCTCTGAGGATTTTCGCATTCTTCGGCAAGCGTGGAAACAGCATCAAATCCGATATAAGCAAAGAATACTCCCGAAACAGCGCCCATTACTCCACTGAATCCGTTCGGCATAAACGGAGTCCAGTTATCTATATTGATATAAAAAATTCCAACTAAAATAACCAAAGCGATAATAATTAATTTAATAATCACCATCGCATTACTTATGTTGCGCGACTCTTTGGTGCCAATGTAAACGAGTGCTGTAATAATTGCGTTAATAATAACGGCGGGTAAATCAAAAATTACTTTTAAGCCGCCGATTTCCGGTGCAGCAGCCCAGGCAAGAAAACCTTCTGAGCCTGTTTTGTTATCAAGGAAGGCAACATGCGCTTCTGAATAATTTATGCTTAGCCATTCGGGAATATGCGCGCCCATTCCATCGAGCAAATTCGTGAAGTATCCGCTCCATGAGAAAGCGATGTAAATATTTCCGATAGAATATTCCATTAAAAGCGCCCAACCGATTATCCAGGCAAACAATTCTCCGAATGAAACGTATGCATAAGTATAAGCACTACCCGAAACAGGCACACGGCTTGCAAACTCCGCATAACAAAGCGCGGTAAAACCACATGCCACAGCACAAATCAAATAAAGAAAAATAACTCCCGGGCCTCCCGAAAAACAAGCATTACCAATAGCACTGAAAGTTCCGCCGCCGATAATTGCCGCTATCCCGAAAAAAGTAAGGTCGCGTACACGTAACACCTTATGCAAAGTATGTTGCTCCGCAGAGGGGTCACCATGCTTAAGGACTTCATCAGCTGATTTTTTTCTGAACAGGGAATTAAAACTCATTAGCCTGGCAAAAGTATAAATTATGGTTTATGTTTATCAGAAAATATTTTAATCTTATTACTATCAAAAATAATAATGCCACATAAGAGTATAAATGGCATAACCGGCACTTTGTACCTTACAATAGCTCCCGCAACCGGAGTTGTGTAACCTATAAGGAACAAAATGGTAATGGAAAGGAAAAAACAAAGAGAAAATAAATTTTTATTCATCCCCGTACGGCACCACCCGGTACAGATAATGAGGAATAAAAGTATCATGGCATTCTCTATGGCTGAAAATCTTTCAAAAAATGATTTTGCTGTTGTAAAGCCCGGCTTGCAAAGACTGTTGTAAAGAGCAGAAGGAGCTGTTTTAAACAAAGAAGAATAGCTTGGCTGAAGTTGTTCCATATCTATTGTGCTTCCTGCCAATGGCAAATCCCAAACAAGTTTGTAAACGGAAGTATCGGTACTGTTATTTACAAAAATCGTATCGTTCAGGTTTTCGTTTTTCCAATACATGTAACTGCTTCCCTGTTTAATTTTAAAAGTATTTTCTGAAAGTGTATCCAAAAATATTTTTTTATCGGGAGAAACTCGGGCAAACTCTTTTCCGTTTTGCAAAAAAACCCCGCCTTTAGAAACGGCAATAAAATCACGGTGTTTAAGAGATAAGGTATTCAGGACATTGTTGTCGCAACAAACGGAACTTATAAAAATACTCCCGAAAAAAACAAAAACATACAATCCGAGGTAGGTAAGAAAAGGTTTTGGTATTTTAAATTTATCCACCAATAAGAAACAAGCCATTGCCGGGCCTGCGGCAATAAGCCAATACGTTTTATTAATAAGCAAAAGAAAAACCGAAAGGCATAACATGAAAATATTTACCAGCAGCTTTTTTTTATGAATGAAGACATTGAAGAAAGAATAAAACAAAAAGCCCAAAGCAAAAAGCAAAATCCCTTCCTTTAAAACACCCGAGCCCCAGAATAAAACAGATGGAGTTAAAAATATAACCAGGAATAAGATTTTTTTCTTAGAAGGCAAATAATCCACAAAGGTGTTGTACAAAGCCATTAAACCGGCCAGGGAAATAAAACACATCAGTACTGTATGAACATGAAAACTTCCGAAAGCGAAAAGCATTACAATGGCATTGAAGCGGATCATGGTGTGATTATCGTTATAAGTGCCGAAATCGTATTGGCGGTACCAATGGTTCATTTGCCTGTAATACGTTTCATCAAAGTATTGGCTGTCGTTTGAGAAACCAAAAACCATTTTCAGGTAATCGCTG
The DNA here is from genome assembly GCA_035569635.1 of Bacteroidia bacterium. GTDB lineage: Bacteria > Bacteroidota > Bacteroidia > B-17B0 > Aurantibacillaceae > PALSA-968. Next base: position 8,704 of record DATMMV010000167.1, read on the forward strand.
TAATTATGTTTTTCAAAAGCAGAAAACATAATTTTAGCATCGTCGTAATATTTAAAAATATCAGCGCTTTTCCTGTCGGGATAATAACGTGTGTACACCCAATAAAGTGCAAAGCCGCAGGAAACCTTTAACAAAAAAACTAAATTTATTGCATTAATTTTTTCATTGGCAAAAAAATCATTTTTGAAAAAAGGAAGTTTGTAAATGACAAACAAAAGAAGTATAATAAGTATAGCAGCGGTAATCATATACTTTTCTCCGAATAAATATTTTCGTGTTTAATTTCCATCCACAGTTCCGGTTTCTTTATCAGGTAAAAACCAAATTGCTCATATAATTTATGAGCATCACGGGTTCCCAAACAAAATCTTCTCAATCCCTGTAATTGCGGGTGAGAAAAAACTTCCTTCATTAAAATTTTTGAAAGCCCTTTGCCCCGATGTTCTTCAAGAATAAAAACGTCTCCCAGATAGGCAAAAGTGGCGAAATCAGATATTACCCTTGCAAATCCAATAAGCTTTTCTTTGTAATACACTCCGAAGCAAAGTGAATTTTCTATTGAGTATTTTACAATTTCTACAGGAATATTTTTTGCCCAATAGCTATTAGACAAAAAATCATGTATAACTTTTATATCCAGTTTGTTTTTATCGGTGGAGATAGTATATCCTTCGGGCAAATTCATCATTCAATATTTGAAACTACGGCTAAACGTTTTTTATCGGGACTGAAAGCGAATCTTGTTATTTTTTTCACTCCGTAAGAAGAGAAATCGGCCACTTCCGCCCAAACTTTCGTTTCGGTACTGTAATGCAACAATTTACTTCCCTCAGATTTTACCATTCCTAAATCCGGAAGCCAAACATAATCCTGGTTTTCGGGTTTATCCACGGCATATACCTGTGCCTTTTTTGTATGAATATCAAAAAAATAAATGAAATTCTCTTTCTCTTCGTGTATCACATAAAAAAAGGTGGTGTTATTTACTTTTTTAAATGAACGGGTCGGATGATTACACAACCAATTATCTTCACCCGTTTTTAAATTTAAAACGCGTAACGAATGTGGATTGGTGAGTTTATAATATAAAATGCTGTCTTTACCCAACCAGGCGTAATACCCGATTGAATCTGTATTTTCGGTAAGGCAAGATTTTATATCCGTTTTCCTTATGTCATACAGCCAAATACGCTGGGCAGAATCTTTTTCAACAACTACACACGACATATACCTGCCATCAGGTGCCAGCATAGGCGAATATTCGCTGGTTTGAATAAATGTTTCAGGCTTTATTTCTTTTGATTTAAAGGTATATTGCCAAATATGTATTTTTTTAGCGGAATCGGGGCCGGAAGAAAACAAAATAGTTTTTCCATCGGGCATAAAAAAAGGTTGATTGTCATAACCTTTACGATTGGTTATGTTTTCGGTCTTTTCAACTTTTATCAGTTTGTTTGTTATTTCAATATCCGCGAGAAAAATTTCTGTTTCCGGCAACTGGGCAAACGCACAGCTAAAAGCAAGAAAAGGAATTATGTACAACAATTTTCTCATGCCAATACTTTTAAACTGATTTTTGAAAAGATAAAAGCAATTACAAAACCCCATATTGCGCCGCCCGCTATATCCAGTGGGTAATGAACCCCGAGATAAATGCGCGTATAGCCAATAAATATGGCCCAGGTAAATAAACTGATGTACACTATTTTTTTTGCGGGTTTTAGCAGGAAAAATAAAAAGAAGGCCAGGGCAAACACGTTTGAGCTGTGATTGGAAATAAAACCATATTCCCCTCCGCGTTTTTCATCTACTATATGTACTTTATCTTTAATTTCAATATTGTGACTCGGACGGTAACGTTTCACCGATTTTTTAATAAGATTGGCACCCTGATCAGACGTAAAAATAAGGGCGGCAATTAAAATGGCTATTGAAAGTACCTTTTTCCCGTACTTTTTACAGAGGAGATAAAGCCACCATAAAAAAAGAGGTATCCACACCCATAATTCGGTAAGATAGGGCATAATGGCGTCGCAAAAACTACAATGAAAACCATTTAAAAACAGAAAAAGTTCCCTATCAATATGTTTTAAAAACTCCATTTATTTAAAGGCCTGAAATTAGGGTTTTTCCGATGTATAAAAAATATTATCTTTGCCGCCCTAAATGGTGGTTAATGCCTTTAAACAACCTTAGAAATTTGGCGTGGTAGCTCATTTGGTTAGAGCACAGGATTCATAACCCTGAGGTGGAGAGTTCAAATCTCTCCCACGCTACCATCGGAAAGCCCAGTAAATACTGGGCTTTCGGCGTTTTTGGGAAATTTTATTATTTTCGGAAATCGTCTGGAGTACGGTTTTGGAGGAAATATGCGCTTTTAAAAAAGGGGTATATTTACATTTGAACAAATATATTAACCGGATAAAATTAACGAACCTGCGTGATTAAGAAAATAACATTTGCTGCACTTGCTTTGTTTTATTCCCTGTCTTCTTTTAGTTGGGAAAAACAGGGGCATTTGATTACCGGTGATATTGCA
>DATMMV010000168.1:0-14448 GCA_035569635.1 Bacteroidia bacterium
TTATAGCAATGTATTAAATGCGCAAGTACCTGTGCCGCCGGCTCATGAAATAGTATTGAATGATCATCCTTACGGTGATAATTTTTGCTGGCCTCCGAGCCCCAGAGATGAACGAATGGTGGATATAGCTATGGACAGCGCCGGTAATTATGTAGCTACCTGGTCTGTCTTTGGAGATCCTACCCCAAGTGAAAACGGAGTGTATTATAAACGGTTTAATAAAAACGGAGTGGCCTTGAGCGGTGATATACAAGCTATTAATTGTAATGTTTTTGGCGGAACATTAGGAGCGCAAGACGATAGACGAGCGGGTAAGATATCCGCAATTGCCATGAATCCTACAGGTAATTTTGTGATCGCTTATCTTGATGATCAAATGTCCGGCTGGAAGGGTTTTTATGTTAAAGCTAAATTATTTAATGCGACGGGGGTTCAAATTGGCTCTGAGATCGTGGTAGAATCAGACTTAGCGAATCAAAATTTAAATGATGCCAAGGTTGCCATGGATGCGGCCGGGAATTTTGTTGTGGCCTGGGAAAATCGTGGGAATTCCACTTTTGCTCCTATTCCACCATCTCCACCGCTAAGTGATATATGTTTCAGAAGATATGATGCAGCGGGTAATCCTTTAGGACCGGTCCAAAGGATACCGGGTAATGAATTAGGTAGAAAGAACTACGAAAGAGCCTTGCCTGAAATTGGAATGAACTCTTTGGGAGATTTTATTATAACCTGGCAGCAAAGAATGGGTGTTTGGGATTATCATCCCAATACTGCTGCGTGGGATGTTTGGGCGCAGAGATATAACGCTGCCGGCATTTCCATAGCACCTACTTTTTCACTAATTACACAAATCGGTTCTTATGCAATGCAGCCTAATGCAGATATTGCCGATAACGGTAATTTTGTTATTACGTGGGAGTATCCTTCCCGATATCAATTATATAACGCTTCGGGAGAACTAATAAAATATAGCGGGATAGGCACCAGCGATTGGACTGATATTGATGTTTCGATGAACGCAGACGGAGATTTCATTTTAACAAGTACTGCTCCAAATGACGCTAACCAAACACACATAAGCAGATTCAATGCGGATGGATCTTTGATAACTGATATTGGTTTGTTTCCTTATGTATGGGAATATTATGATGGTGGTACTTGTTCACCCTATACTGGTTCATATAATGGCCAAAGTGCTATCGCGCTAAACGACAAGGGCGATTTTGTGGTTGCTTTCAATGCGATTGATCAAGATGATGGATGGGGTGGCTATTTCAATAGTGAAGTAGGATTTGAACTATTACATATGAGATGGTCGGTTAACACACCTCCTCATATTACACCCGGTGCGTTTTGTGTAAGTAATACACTTACGGTTGGTGGTACGGTGGGTACAGTTCAGGTTACAACTGAGCGCACTCAAACAGTAAGTAATTTTTCGATCACAAGCGGCAACACAGGCAATGTGTTCAGCATAAACCCAAGCACAGGAGTGATAACTGTTATTAACCCGCCTAACTGGGGAAGTAACCCAAGCTACACACTTGGTATAACCGTTCAGGACAATGGCAATGCACTTAATCCACCTGCTACAGGTTCCAGGCAAGTAATTATAAATACCATTATACCGCCCGCGCCTACCAGTGTTACAAACGGTACCGTTTGCGTACAGGGAAATGTACTGCTAAGCGCTACTACTGCTACAGGAACACCACAATGGTTTGCTGCAAGCACAGGAGGTACGGACCTTGCAACAGATACTTCTTATTACACGCCTTATATAAACAGCACTACTACCTATTATGTAGCGAGTAATTATAACGGATGCCAATCAACAACAAGATTACCGGTAATAGCTTATGTAAATCCGCCACTTAATGTAGTGGCTAATACGAGTTGCGGCGTTCACACTGCCTGCAAAAACCAATGGGTGGGCTTTTATGGCACCGGTGCAACCTCATATACCTGGTTCGATGAAGGTACCAGTTCTAATCCTTTGACAATTAATGATGGAACTTATATGCAGGTCTCCGGCGGCAACCATTTGCTTATTGTAGTTGGCACAAAAGGACAATGTGTTGGTTTTGATACAATACCTTTTATTGTATCTAATACTGCTCCGCCAAATGTAATTGCGAATGCAACTTCAAATAGTGTTTGTATTGGCAACTCTACAACTCTTAGCGGTAGTGGTGCAGACACTTATACATGGACGGGCGGTATTAGTAACGGCGTTGCGTTTTCGCCAACTGTAACTGCAAGCTATTCTCTATGGGGTACACGCACCTCGGATAATTGTCAAGGTACCGCAAACAAAACTATTACTGTAAACCCTTTGCCAGGTGTAACAGCTAGTGCGACCTCTGATACTATTGTGGCGGGTAACCCTGATACATTGAGAGGTGGCGGTGCAAATACTTATACCTGGACAAACGGAGTGAGCAACGGAGTTGCATTTACGCCAACTGCAACTGCGACATACACAGTTACGGGAACCGATGCTAACGGCTGCGTTAACATAGCAGCAAAACAAATAGTTGTTGTCCCTAATCCAATGCCCATTGAGTTAATTCAATTTGATGCAGTGCGGCAGCAGGAAAAAGCAAAACTCACATGGACTACCGCAACCGAAACAAACAATAATTACTTTACTGTAATGCGAAGTACCGATGCAATAAATTGGGAAAGCATTGGAAAAGTAAAAGGCGCAGGTAACAGCACACAAACCCTACATTATAATTTTACAGATGATAAAGCAGCTGCAACAATAAATGAAAACGGTATTTTATATTACCGCATAAAGCAAACAGATTTTAACGGCGCATCAGAAATTTTTCCCGCAAGATCGCTGAATTGGCAAGATGCAAACAATGCCTCCAGCCTTCAGGCTTATCCAAACCCTGTGAATGATGAGCTCAATATTATTTTCCGGTCAGATGAAACAGTTTCCGCTATAGAAATAAGAAACAGCCTGGGACAAATTGTTTATGCCTCGGATAATTTAAGCCCTGATATTAATACAAAAGATTTTGCAGAAGGAATGTATTTATTGGTTGTAAAAACAACGGGAAAGATTTATCAGCGGAAGTTTGTGAAGGTTGCGAGTGCGCAGTAAGCTTAAGGTTAGTTAAGTCAAACCCAATTTTAAAAATAAAATGAGTACGATACTAAAAAAACTTTCGGGTGGAGATGTGATAGATATACACAAAGTTACATTTTGGATAACACTGATATTATCGGCAGTTACATTTCCGATACTGTTTTTGAATGTATAAAATGAAATAGGTGAATGGCAAAAAAATAATCTTGATTCTTATGTCCACCATTTGTCCACCACCACCTCTTTTACAGCGGCTTATCAGGAAGTAATTTTGCATTTGCCAAACAAAAGTGTAATTCAATAAGGCTGTTTCAGATACATATACGGGGTATTTCGTCCCTGTAATTTAAAATTGAGGCTGAATAGCCGCAACTTTAACCTATATAAAACAAACATTCATATTTAATGATTTTACAGAAAGCCGTATCCATGAAAAAGAATTTATTTAACAGGTCAGTTATGTGCCCTGCCCGTTTTCTATTAATAATTTTCTTAGTAATGAGTTTATTCAGGTTTCAGAATTCATCTGCTCAAATAAGGACGTTGCATGATTTTGATGGCCCTACGGGGCAGTCTCCTCATGGTGATTTAATTCCTGTGGGGAGTTATCTCTATGGGATGACCCATGATGGGGGAGCGAACAATTTAGGAACTATTTTTAAAATACTGCCTGATGGAAGCGGTTTTACCAATATCCATCATTTTTCCAACTCAGACGGGCATAATCCTTCGGGGTCTCTTTTTTATGACGGAACCTATCTTTATGGAATATTATTAGGAGGTGGTTGTGGTGTAGGAACTATTTTTAAAATAAAGCCAGATGGAACCGGTTTTTCTGTAGTAGCTCCGATTATTACAACTCAGTGTCCTTATATCGGCGGCGGAAGTTTTGATCCTTCAGGCGTTACCGGTACCCTTATTTCTGACGGAACTTATCTCTATGGAATGACACAGAGTGACACTTTGAGTGGAGGAGGAGTTTATGGAGGAACTATTTTTAAAGTAGACACGAGTGGAACACCCCCGGCAGCGACGATTCACTTTTTTAATAATGATGTAAACGGTAGACTTCCTTCTTCCTCCCTGGTTTTTATGGGATCTTATCTCTATGGAATGACCACCAATGGAGGTACAAATGGTATGGGCACCCTTTTTAAAACAGATACTGCCGGAACATTTACCAAGCTTTTGGATTTTCGTGACACATTAAAGGGAAGTAATCCTCTGGGCTCTCTTATTTCTGATGGAACCGCTCTTTATGGAATGACCCAAAGTGGAGGCATTAATGGTTTTGGAGTCGTATTTAAAATACTGCCCAATGGAACTTATACCAAGCTCCTCGATTTAGGAAATGTAACTGCCGGTATTACCGCTAGTAATCCTTATGGCTCCCTGATCTATGACGGAACTTTTCTTTATGGAATGACAAGTGGTAGTAGTGGTGGTGGAGTCCTATTCAGAATAAAGCCCGATGGGAAAGATTATTTCCCTTTCTTTTCTTTTAATGGCATAAACGGAGCTGGTCCTACTGGCTCTCTTTATTCTGACGGAACCTATTTCTATGGAATGACATCGTCAGGTGGCGTTTCTTCCCTGGGAAACATATTTAAATTTTGTCCTCCCGCGATCAATACAACAGCTTCCGGAAATTTAAGTATTTGCAGCGGCAGCAGTACCACACTTACAGCAACCGGTAAAGGCACACTTGGCTGGTACAGCGCAGCCACAGGCGGCACTTACCTTGGTTCGGGAACAAGTTATACCACTCCTGTTTTAACATCGTCCGCTACGTATTATGTTCAGGATAGCATCAGCAGCACAGGCATGGTAAGTATAGCACGTGAGATCATTACTGTTAAAGTAAACCCTTTGCCAAACGTTGTTGCCAATGCCACATCAAATCCTGTTTGCCAAGGAAGTTCCACCATATTTACAGGTGGCGGCGCGAGTACATATACGTGGACAGGAGGAGTTACCAATGGAACTTCGTTTACACCCTTATCAACGCAAACCTACACGGTAACAGGCACAGATACGAACGCGTGCAGGAATACAAATACGATCACCGTTACGGTTAATGCCTTACCAAACGTAACAGCGAACGCTTCAGGCAATCCGGTTTGTTCGGGAAGCTCAACGACATTAAACGGAGGCGGAGCAAATACATATACCTGGACGGGCGGAGTAACAGACGGAGTTGCATTTACACCGGCATCTACACAAACCTACACAGTAACCGGAACGGATATAAACGGATGTGTGAATACAAATACAATTATTGTTACAGTTAATGCATTACCAAACGTAACGGCCAACGCCACGAGCAATCCAATCTGTCCCGGAGGCACCACTACACTCACTGGGGTTGGCGCGAGCACGTATACCTGGAGCAGTGGAGTAAGTGACGGAGTAGCGTTTAGCCCGCCATCCACACAAACTTATACAGTAACAGGCACAGATGTGAACGGCTGTGTAAATACAAATACAATTACTGTTACGGTAAACGCTACACCGACAGTAAATGTAAGCGGCACGATGACGATCACTACAGGAAATTCAACAACGTTAACGGCCACGGGAGCGAGTACGTATAGTTGGACGCCCGGAACAGGGTTGAACGCAACCACAGGAGCTACTGTCGTTGCTAATCCCACAGTGACCACAAATTACACGGTAACCGGAACAAGTTCAGGATGTACAAATACAAAAGCTTTTACTATAACAGTGGGGTATACGAAACTGCAAGCGGTCTATTGTGGGATAACAGAAACAGCTTTTAATCAGTCCTTGTATTGTGTAGCAGTTAACAACGCCACAAATTACCGGTATGAGATTACCGATCTGAGTAATAACAGTGTAGTAATTTACCCGAGAGGAAACTACCTTACCAATTTGCAATTAGATTGGTTAAGTACCACAACCTATGCAAGAACCTATAGTATACGGGTGGCAGCGTTTGTATCAGGAAACTGGAGTAGTTACGGAACTTCCTGTACAGTTACCACACCTGCGGCACCTGCTACTCAATTAGCGGCAGGTTCCTGCGGAATTACAGAAAGCACACTCAATCAATCCTTGTATTGCAATGCGATTGCAGGAGCAGCCAATTACCGTTATGAAATAACTGATTTAAGCAATAACAATGTAGTTATTTACCCCAGGGGAAATTATCTTACCAATTTCCAAATGGATTGGTTAAGCAGCACAGCTTATGCAAGAACCTATAGAATAAGAATAGCCACCAATGTTGGCGGCGTATGGTTTAATTACGGCCCTGCATGTACAGTAACCACACCCGGGCTCCCCACCACCCAATTGCAGGCAAGTTCTTGCGGTATCACAGAGGCCGCATTTAATCAAACATTAAATTGTGTAGCCATGTCCGGTGCCACCAATTACCGTTACGAGATAACCGATCTGAGTAATAACAGCGTTGTTACTTACATCAGGGGAAATTATCTTACCAATTTGCAATTAGATTGGTTAAGTACCACAACGTATGCAAGAACCTACAGCATAAGAGTGGCGGCTTATCATAACGGTGCTTGGGGTAGTTACGGATCGGCATGTACAGTTACAACACCTGCGGCACCTGTTACACAATTACAGCCCTCTTCCTGCAATATAACAGAAGCCACAACCTCCCAGGTGTTATATTGCAATGCGGTAACCGGGGCTAACAATTACAAATACGAACTCACCAATCAGAGCAACGGTAATGTTACAACCTACTTCCGCGGAAACTACCTTACTAATTTCCAGATGAGCTGGGTACCCGGTATTATTTTTTCAAAAACCTATAGTGTAAGGGTAGCGGCGGCAGTTGGAGGCGTATGGTTTGCTTATGGCCCCGCCTGTAATGTAACCACCGCAGCATCCTTTATGTATAACGGAGGCGAATCAACTCTTTTAGCAAGCAATAACGAAGAAGAAAAGAAAATTACACAAGAAGGCGGGCTTTCCCTGAATATGTATCCAAATCCGAATGACGGCCATGTTTACCTGCAGGTGAGCACCGATGCGAAGCTTACAGTGACCGATCTGTTAGGACAAAACATCTACGAAGGAAATGTTACACAAGGCAGCAACGAATTATATTTCCTTAACATCAAGCCGGGAATGTATATTATCAGAGTTACGGACGGAGTGAACGCAACACAGGTAAGAATGATCAAAGAATAAAAAGTATAAAAACTATTGGGTTAACAAAAAAGGCTGCCGCGGAAACGCGGTGGCTTTTTTGTTTACAATTTCATAGGTGTTCGTCCCACAAAAAAAAATACAAGCTTAATAGGCGTTTTCTTTATATTATAAATGAAGACTAATTACTTTTTAGGTTTGTGTTTTTTTGTAATGCAAAATTCATTTTGCCAAACAGTAACGCAAACATTTACCAATATAGTAAGTGGCGCTACTTTTACTGTACCCTGTGGTGTAACAAGCCTGACCGTTAGTTGTTGGGGTGGTGGCGGCGGCGGCGGTGGTTCAACAGGTGTAAATGGCGGTTCTGCCGGCGGCGGCGGGTATTGCACAAATGTAATTGTTACCACACCGGGATCTTTATTTACTTACACTATAAGTTCCGGCGGTACAGGAGGTAACGGCTCCGGAGGATTCCCGGGGGGTAAAACTACTTTCAGTACAATAGTAGCAAATGGCGGAAATGGTGGAAGTGCTAATGCAGGTACATTAGGTACAGGCGGAACAGGTTCAGGGGGTACTGTTACTAATGGGATTACAGGTACAATAGGAAACACGGTTAATGGTGGCACCGGAGGAAATAGCGGGGTGCCGGCGGCGCAGGTGGAATAAGCGGCTCTAATGGAACAGCGGGTATACAACCCGGCGGCGGCGGTGGGGGTGGACCAAGTACGGGAACTAACACAATTGGAGGAGCGGGCGGCCGTGGAGAAATACAAGTAACTTTTGTACCCTGTCCGGGATTTAATCCCTGCTCAGCAGTTCCTGTTACTACTTTTCCATTTACCTATACAGGTACAACAGTCAATAATTTTAACAACTTGTTTAGTGGTTGCCTTGGAAATGTTCCCGCGATCAATGGTTTTTCGAAGGATTTCTTTTTTTCAGTTACAGTTGGAGCAGAAACGCATCTCAATCTTCAATTAACCGGAACAAACGCAGGTGATATGAATGAATTAAGCGTTTACTCGGCGCCGTCGTGTAACGGCCCGTTTACCTGTTTAAACACCGGTAACGGAGTTTGGAAAGGTGGATTACAAACAACGGGAAGTATGGGAAATAATTCGCCGGCTGCGGATTCACCATGCAGGAAAGTAAGATTTATAAATGCGGGTACTTACTATTTGCGAGTGGATGCAGTTGGTACGCCAACCAACAGCACGGTAGGCAGCGGCCCTTTTACCATCCATGTTGATACAAGCATAACTCCGGGAGATTTTTGCAGTAATGCTATTTATTTAAATCCCGGTGTTCCTTATTGTATAAGTAATACAGATTGTCTTTTTAGCCCGGGTGCCGATGATCCTCCCGGAAACCTCTTTTGTTCGTTTGTAACTTCTGTCGAAAATACAAACTGGTTTACCTTCACATCTAACGGAAACGGACTTCCACTCAATGTTATAATTAATAGTGTGAACTGCACGCCCGGGTATTGGTAGGGCCCGACCGCTTTTGCGGGAGCAGGACAAATGACAATACTTACCGGAACTTGTGGTGTTGGTTATAGCCGCGCATTAACAGGGCCGGATACCTGCCAGGTGCTGACGACAGGTTCTACATATTCTGTTTCACTACCCAATACATCTGTTGTTACCTATTATCTTATTTGGGATGGAAACGGTGGCGCAGAATGTTCCTATTGTGTAACCGTTAACAACGTTATTGTACTGCCTGTTGAGTTACTCTCTTTTGATGTGAAAGCAAATCAGGGCAAAGCAAATATTAGCTGGAAGACAGCAACAGAATCCAATAATAATTTTTTCACTATTGAAAAATCTAAGGACGCGATAAACTACGAAGAGTTTAAAACAGTACCCGGTGCCGGTAACAGCACAATAAGTAAAATTTATTCATATATCGACAACAATCCATATCCGGATGTTTCTTATTACCGTTTAAAGCAAACAGATTATAACGGGGCTTTTAAATATTCGAAGGCAATTATTTTTAACCGGGATGCTGAATTACGCGCAGGATTAAAAATCGTTCCTAATCCTGCCACAAAAGAAATTACACTGCAATACAACTGTGCCGATGAAGAGATCGCAACAATAATAATTTATGACAGCAAAGGAATAGTTGTTGAAAATTCGGAGAAGCATTGCCTCGTGGGAAAAAATTCGATCGAATTCGATTTAAGCAATTACACCAAAGGAATTTATTTCATTACGTTCAGTACCAACACAAAAAATCACCAAACCAGGTTTGTAAAAAATTAAACCGTGCATCTGAAAACCTAAAAACAAAACCATGAAACCGAAAATTCAAAAACACCAAAAAGAAAAAAGAAAATCTTCGCGTAAAAAAATAATTACTCTGTTCGCAATTATTGCTACTATAAACGTTAATGCCCAACTGTGCTTCAGTCCACCCACGTATTACGGGGAGAGTATAGCAATGACTCTTACACATGCCGATTTTAATAACGATAATAAAATGGATATTGCAACCGCACGCCAAAACGGAACAGTATCAGTGCGCCTGGGTACCGGTACGGGTACATTCGGGGCCTCTGCTACTTTTACAGTCGGAACTTTTCCGGACGGGATTACAAGTGCTGATTTTAATAAAGACGGGAACGCTGATCTGGCAGTCGCTAATTATAATTCGAATAATATCTCCGTTTTAATTGGCAACGGACTTGGCGGATTTGCAACAGCTGTGAATTATGCCGTAGGTATTCAACCGATTGAATTATTAAGTGCGGATTTTGACAACGATGGAAACCTGGATCTTGCAGTTACAAACGCTCCGAGTACTACAGGAAGCGTTTCGATACTGATGGGAAGTGCAAGCGGGGTTTTTTCTACCGCAACAAGTTACACAACGGGTAACAGGCCACAGGATATTATAAGCGCCGATTTCAACAGCGATGGTAAAATAGACCTGGCAACCGTAAACCGAAGTTCAAATAATGTGGGTATTATATTTGGTAATGGTACTGGTGCGTTCGGGCCTTCTACCATTGTAATGTCGGGAGCATCATTAAACTCTCCCATCTCACTTGCCGATGGAGATTTTAACGGTGACGGAAAACCGGATATTGTTGCATCAAATTATAACGCAAATTATTTATCTGTTGCTATTAACACGGGTACGGGAACTTTTGGCCCGATTACTAACTATACAGTTGGAGCCAATCCGTACGGAATTATTGTTGCCGATTTGAATATGGATGGTAAAGATGATGTGGTAAGTTCAGATATAACTTCTTCTACGTTAAGTATTCTTGCCGGAAACGGCACGGGAGGTTTTGCAACAGCGGTTAGTTTTACCATGAACAAACCCGAAAATGTTACCAGTGCCGATTTTAATAACGACGGCAAACCAGATCTGGCTGCCTCCAGTGGTAATAACAGCAATACAGGAATACTGCTTAATTGCTTTGTTACGTCGATTATGGAAACAAACAAGAATGAGGAGATAATTATTTATCCGAATCCTTGCAACGGAAAATTCAAACTGCTGAGTGCAAACAAAGAGATTGACATTGAAATCTATTCTGCTATTGGCGAAAAAGTTTTTACAGATAGGCTGAAAGAAGACAAGGACATAGATATTTCGCAATACGGTAAAGGAATTTATACAATAAAAATTTGCAATGGAGATAAAAGCATGATAAAGAGGATAATTATAGAATAACGGAAGCAAGCTTGCGGATTCTCTTGCCGGTTGTTTGTACGATTATTCGTATATAAAATGACAAAGAGGGTTGGCAGTAAATACAAATTTAAATTACTTATAAATCAATAACTATGAAACCAAATAACTATGATGAAAAAGGCGTATTACTGAATGTGGAACCGGAAGATATAATAATGACTAAGTACGGGGCGATAAGAAAAATTTGCGCGGAAGATATGCCCATTTTGAGTAGTACCGAAATAAAACGCTTTGCCACTCCGAAAGAACAGGAATTATACAACATTTATGCAAAAAATGTTGCGGCTAAAAAAGAAACGAATTATATAACCGATACTAAAAAACAAAACAATAATTAAATTAGTAATGAAAAATCTAAGTGAAATACTCTTGATAGAAGGAATAAAATTTTGCAGGCCGAATCAGATGCAAACGCAATGTCCGGCTTAAGGGACAGAAACATTCAAAAATAAAAATGATGAAAATACTAACAAAACTTTCAGGTGAAGGCATAACGGATTTATATAAAGTAACGTTTTGGATAACTTTAATTTTGTCAGTGATTGCTTTCCCGATTTTGATCCTGAATTTGTAATTGGTAGAAAAATATATAACAAATGGCAATAAAGATAAGTACACTTAAAAAAATGGGTTGTTTTATGAGAGGCAATAGGAAAGGAGATTTTTTCATTGCAGTGATGTATGTCAGATATAAATTCCTTAAAGTATTCGGGAACTAAAAGCTTACAGGTGGGATGTTGAAACCGGTATGGTATATCATCGGAACGGCTGTATAGCTATGAGGTTTTTTTTGTTTCCGGTTACCTTCCTTTATCTAAATTATAAAACCCCAGAGAAGCCAGCAAAAAGGTTCCGATTATCACCAAAAACAAAACCATAAAACTCGTTGCATCCACCAAAAGTGAAGAAAGAAAAGGCCCGAGCGTTTGTGCAGTCCCCCAGGAAATGGTGAAAAGTGCAGCGTATTGCCCCCGGTTTTTTTCATTGGAGCGGGAAGTCCAGAAGGAATTCATAAAAGGCATGGAAATTATTTCGCCTATGCTTACAACAACAATCATTACCAAAGAAACCAATTTGGCGGGACCGGGAAGGAAAAAGCAGGCAAAAGAAAGCGCGCAAAGAATCATGCCCAAAGCAATAAAATGCTGATTTTTTCTCGTCCCTTCCAAACGATAAATCAAAATCATTTCAAAGGCGACAATTAAAATGCCGTTAACTGCCATAATAAAACCAATATAACGTTCGCTGAGATATAATTCATCCCTGAAATATTTAGGCACAGTGGTAAATAATTGGAAAAAGCAAAGTGCGAAAAGTGTTACTAAAAAAATAAAACGCAAATAGGTTTTATCTTTATATGCCGATTGGGTAACGGGAATTATTTCATTTTTATTCTCAACCGGTTTTGTAACCTTAACCGGGTTTAAAAAATAAAAAAGTAATCCCGCGGCGCAAATATTGGTAAGGCCGTCGACCCAAAAAAGTAATTGATAATTATGTGCTGCGAGTAAACCGCCAACAGACCCGCCCACTGCCCAGCCTAAATTTATAGCAAGACGGTTAAGTGAATAAGAACGCGTGCGGTTTTTTGCACTGCTATAAAACGCAATTGCCGATGAGTTAGCAGGCCTGAAGGCTTCATTAACCAGACTCAATAAAAAAGTACAAACGCAAATTAACGGGTAGTTTTTAATTTGTCCCAATAAAATAAAAAGTAAGCCGCCACCCAACAACGTAAACAATTGCACATTATGAAAACCGATGCGGTCAGAAATTTTCCCTCCAAAATAAGCACCGATTATTGAACCCAATCCGAAAAGACTGATAACAATTCCCGCTTCACTTAAAGTACGACCCATACTTTTATCGGTTAAGTATAATGTCATAAACGGAATTACCATCGTGCCGCTGCGGTTAACCAGCATAATGCAGGAGAGTATCCAGGTTTGCGGAGATAGTCCTCTGAAAGAAGTTTTGTATAAATTAACAGTACGGGTTAGCATAGAATTGAGTGCAAAGGTAATGGAATACAGTTTAACCACATAGGTTCATAGCTGAACAACCAGGTTAAATACAGAGTTACACAATAGGAAGAGTGAATTATAATTCTATGTGAGAAAATTTATTATCCTAAGTAAACCTTACGCCTTCAAAATATCTATGTCTCTATGTGGGTTCGGTTATTAACCCCAATCAGAATTAATGTGCGTTACAGTTGCGACCGAAGTTTGTTTACCTGCATCAGCGCTGAAAAACACATCGAGTCTTCCAAGCCAAATGCCGGCCCAGCCCACCTGAGTAACAGAAACAGGTTTTTTACCAGCGTTGTTAAGTTGTTTCGGCTCATCTAAAAAAGTATGGGTGTGTCCACCAATAATTAAATCGATGTGCGAGGTTTGTGCACTTAAATCCATATCACTTACTTTTTTTCCGGAGTAAGAATAACCCAAGTGCGAAAGGCAAATAACATAATCACATTTTTTACTGAGTTTTAAAATCTCCGCGGTTTTTTTAGCTTCTTCAATGGGATTGTTATAAATAGTATTTCCGTAATTTTTTTTATCGACGAGCCCCGCTAATTCAATACCCACACCAAACACTCCAATTTTAATCCCGTCTTTATGAAATACTTTATAGGGAAGAATTTTTCCGTTAAGCGCGGTATCTTTAAAATCGTAATTAGCGCAAACAAAATTGAAATTGGCATGAGGCATTTGTTTTACAATATTCTCAATCCCCAAATCAAAATCATGATTGCCTATAGTAACTGCATCATAACCCATCTGACTCATAAGTTTATATTCCAACTCGCCCGAATAAAAATTAAAATAAGGTGTGCCTTGAAAAATATCTCCCGCATCCAATAACAAAACATTTTTTTCCTCGCTACGTATTTTTTTAATTAATGCGGCCCTTCTTGCAAATCCGCCCTGATTCGGATATTTCGGGTCGTTATCCGGAAAAGGCTCTATACGACTATGCTGGTCGTTGGTATAAAGTATAGTGAGTTTACTGATTCCTTTTTTATTGAGCAATTCATCGGGCAAAGCGCTGAAACCCGCCATCATAAACGATGCACCGAACATGTAGCGTAAAAAATCGCGCCTATTTTGCAATTGATATTCTTCCATCGGTAACACCGGTTACGGGTTTATTTTGTTTGTAGAGGTTTTTGCAATACTCAATTAAAATGTCGCGTAGCAAAATTTTTGTTTTGGCATAAGTTTTCGGCGACTCTATTGCGAAGAATTTATCTCCGCCATTGGCTAAATAATCGCTGGTAGCAATGGTATAAACTTTTGCTGTATCCAAACTGCTTTGATGCACAAAAACTTTCTCTGCTTTTTTATTCGTAATTACAAAACGAACTCCTGCCAGAGGAGCCCCGCCTTTTTCGGCAATAGCGTTTAAAACCAATAAAAGTTCTGAGCCCTTTAAAGGAACCAACACCAATTCATTTTCAAAAGGCATTAACTCAAACA
>DATMMV010000169.1:0-5748 GCA_035569635.1 Bacteroidia bacterium
TTTACAAAAGAAAAAAGCAAATATTGAAATTACTTTACAAAAGGAAATTATTGAGGCGAAACAAAAAGAAATTTTAGACAGCATTTATTATGCAAGACGTATACAACGTAGTTTACTGCCCGGCGAAAAGTATATTGAAAAGAAACTGGCTCAATTAATAAAAAATAAATAGGCGGGACAAGCGGCATTTTGCTATTTTTACAATCATTATTTATGGAGGTACAAAACAACAAAAAAATAATCCGCGCCTGGACCTTTTATGATTGGGCGAATTCATCTTTTCCATTGGTAATTAATTCGGCTATTTTCCCCGCGTTTTATGAGTACCAAACCACGCATGATGCAACGGGCAGTATCGTAAACAGCGATTTAACAGTTTGCGGTATGGTGTTTAAAAACACCGAACTCTATTCGTATTTTGTTTCTATTGCTTTATTGGTGGTTTGCTTTACTGCGCCCATTTTATCAGGAATCGCGGATTATAAAGGAAACAAAAAACGTTTCCTTGCCCAGTTTTGTATTTTAGGTTCGTTTTCCTGCGCCGGTTTGTATTTTTTTGATAAAGGGCATATTGTTCTTTCCATGATTCCTTTTGTAACGGCTACCATTGGTTATTGGGGAAGTTTGGTTTTTTACAATGCCTATTTACCCGAAATTGCCGGTGTGGACCAACAGGATAAAATAAGCGCGCGCGGTTTTGCATTAGGTTATTTAGGCAGCAGTATTTTATTAATTATTAATCTTATACTAATTACTCTCGGAAAAAAAGCGAAAGATGCGGGAGGAGAAAATTTTTATCCCGCAGCTTATGCTTTTATATCGGTTGCAATCTGGTGGTTTGGTTTTGCTCAGTATACCCTGAAGATTTTACCTAAAGGTATTGCTTCCGCAGATAATAATGGACAAGGAAACGCGATGTTTAAGGGTTTTAAAGAATTAGGCTACGTAATTAAAGAGTTAAAAGAGCAAATTGCTTTAAGGCGATTTTTGCGCTCGTATTTTTTTTACAACATGGGCGTGCAAACGGTAATGTACATGGCAACTTTGTTTGCAGCTAAAGAAATCGACTGGCCTGATGAGAATTATAAAAAAACCGCTTTAATCATCAGTATTTTGTTGATCCAGTTTTTAGGAGTTGCAGGTTCGTTTTTGTTTTCGTTCCTTTCTTCTAAAATCGGGAATATAAAAGCACTTTTAATTGCAATTTTCATTTGGATATTAATTTGTGTAAACGTTTTCTTGTTTGTAAAAAGCCCGATGCAGTTTTATTGCGTTGCCGCCAGTGTTGGTTTGGTAATGGGGGGTATACAAGCTTTATCGCGCAGTACTTATTCTAAATTATTACCCGAAACAAAAGACCACGCTTCCTATTTCAGTTTCTTTGACGTGAGTGAAAAATTGGGAATTGTCTTGGGGGTTTTTGCTTTTGGGTTTATAGAAGGTTTAACGGGAAGCATGAGGCAATCGGTTTTAGCACTGATCTCTTTCTTTGCCCTTGGTTTTGTATTTTTACTGATGGTACCAAAAAATAAAACCCGTACCGAAAATTGAAAACGATTTCTTTAAATAGCAAAACAAAAATCAGCTCTCCTGTCCTGGATTTAAAGCAGCATGCCAAATTGCGCGCATCTGTAGAAATTTCGAATTCAGAAATTATTACCGCGCTTTTTTCATTGGAAAACGAGATTGTATACCTGGAGCATTTCACTCTTAAATCCAGAGAAAAAATTGAGGAGGTTTTGGAGTTTTTAATTCAGAATAACGATTTTTTCGCCCACAATTACACGAATGTTTACGTCGGCATCAGCAATCCGCATTACACGCTGGTACCCGGTGCTATGTTTGAAAATGCAAACAAAGAACAGATTTTGAAATTCAATCATGCGGTAGGGAATGATGAAATTATTTTAGCTGATGAAGTACTGAGTTCGGAAAGTCGTTGCGTGTATTCTATAAACCGAAAGGTAAAAGAACTGCTTGATAAAACTTTTCCGAACAATCACATTAAACATAAAGCAACTTGCTTAATCGAAAGCCTTTCGTCAACCGCGTCAAAAACACATAAAACCTGTTTAGTGAATGTGCAGGGCGAAAATATGGATGTGGCCCTGTATAATAAAAAACTTCTGTTCTTTAATTCATTTAACTTCCAGACTGCAGAAGACTTTTTATACTTTATTCTGGCTTCTCTTGAACAAAACTCCTGTACACTTGATGAAACCGAGATAATTTTAGCGGGTGAAATTGAAACAGGTTCCGCTTTATACAATACACTCAAAAAATATATCCCTAAAATTAAATTTGCAGTAATCGATACTTCTATTACAAAAAAAAATGATTTTGTAAAACTACCCGAGCATCTTTATTTTTCGCTTTTTAATTTGTACCTGTGCGCATTATAAGCGGTACATACAAGGGCAGGGTATTGCATCCCCCAAAAAATTTACCAACCAGGCCTACTACCGATTTTGCTAAAACAGGCTTGTTTAATATTCTTAACAACTTAGTTGATTACGAAAACACATCGGTACTTGATTTATGCGCCGGCACCGGAAATATTTCCTTCGAGTTTGCTTCGCGTGGGGCAAAACATATTACTTCAGTTGATAGCCACGCCGCTTGTTTAAAATTTATCAGCGATACTGCACGTGAATTAAAATTCACCAATTTTAAAACATGGAAAACCGATATTTTCCGGTTCATTGACAAAACGGAAGAAAAATTTGATTTGATTTTTGTCGACCCGCCCTATGAGGTAAGCTGGATAGAACAAATAAGCGAAAAAGTATTCGAAAAAAACCTGTTAAATGATGGAGGCATGCTGATAGTAGAACACGGCAATAAAACGGAGTTATCCGCCCAAAAATATTTCAGCGATAAAAGGAATTACGGTAATGTGAATTTTAGTATCTTTATTCACCGCAAAGAGGCGAAGACGCCAGGTTAAGTTTTAAATGGCGTATTAAAGACCTTTACGGGTTTAATATAAACCCTAACAGGTAACACAGAAAATACCCTTTGTGCCTTTGCAGTGAAAAATTGAAATAATGACCAATAAACGCATAGCAGTCTTCCCGGGTTCATTCGACCCCTTTACCATAGGCCACGAAGCTCTGGTAAACCGCACGCTTGATTTATTTGACGAAATAATTATTGCCATTGGCATAAACAGCACCAAGCATTACATGTTCCCCGTTGAAAAACGTGAGGCCTGGATAAAAACTGTTTTTGCAAATCAGGCCAAAGTAAAAGTAAAAAACTTTGAAGGCCTTACCGTTGATTTTTGCAAACAAAACAACGCGGGCTTTATTATACGTGGCGTGCGTACCAGCACTGACTTTGAATTTGAAAAAGCCATCGCGCAAATGAACCGCACCATCTCAGATGTGGAAACTATTTTTATCATGCCTCTTCCCGAGCACTCGGCCATTAATTCCACTATCATCCGCGACATAGTTCGTAACAATGGCGACGCAAGTATGTTTGTGCCGAAGGGTGTGAATTTGAAATAAAAAGTATTTTTTTGTATATTTGTTTTACAAAAGTATTTGCCATGAGTAATTTCGATCAGATCGTAGAGAGAATAAAAAAACTTTCAGTTGACGAGAAAGAGGAGTTACATCTCTTACTTGAAAAATGCCTCATTGAAGCACGCCGTGATGAGATTCGTACTAATTTTGAAGAAAGCAAAGTTGAGTATAAAAAGGGCAAAGCAAAATTTACTTCTTCTATTAAAGATTTGAAAAAATTTTCTGTAATAATTACCTGTGAGTTTTGTTTATTAGTTCTGAACACCCAATTTTAATGCGCCTTAAAAAAAAACATCTTTTGTCTATATAATCACATGATTTTTGAAATAAATTTTTGTAGTGAGAAGAATTAGCCAATCTATAATCATTTCTGCGCTTTGCTGTAGTTTATTATCTGCTGTTGCTACCGCTCAAACAATAGCGTGCGGATTGTTTCATTCACTTGCAATTTGTAGGACGAATGGCGTGGTACAAACATGGGGACTTAATTACGATGGAGAACTTGGTAATGGGAATAATATCGATAGCCATATTCCGGTTACAACTAATTACCTTACAAATATTACCGCGATAACGGGCGATGTTTATGGCTGTTATGCTTTACGAAATGACAGTACGGTTTGGGCTTGGGGATATAATTACGCAGGCCAACTTGGAAATGGAACATATACCAACAGCAATATTCCGGTGCAAGTTATAGGGCTTTCTGGCATTATAGCTATTGCAGGTGGAGGACAGCATGGCCTTGCATTGAAAAAGGATGGTACCGTTTGGGCATGGGGTTACAATGGAAATGGCGAATTGGGAAATGGAACCTATGTTGGCAGTAGTGTTCCAGTACAAGTAAGTGCTCTTACAGGGATTATAGCTATTGCTGAGAAAGCCGATTTTTCCCTTGCACTGAAAAATGACAGTACAGTATGGACTTTTGGCAGAAACACTTATGGGCAACTTGGTAATGGAACAAACTCAAACAGTAATCTTCCTGTTCAGGTAAGTTCGATTACCGGCGCTGTGGCGATTGCCGCAGGACAAGAATGTTCGTTTATCATTAAAAGAAACGGCGCCGTATGGGCCTTTGGAAGAAATAACCGTGGACAACTTGGTAATGGAACGAATACAGACAGTAATGTTCCTGTGCAGATAAATTCTCTTGCAGGTATTACATCTCTTGCAGGAGGATCATGGCATTCCGTTGCATTGAAAAATGACGGCACTGTTTGGGCATGGGGTTACAATGGAAATGGTCAATTGGGCAATGGAACTAATACAGATAGTAGTATCCCTCTTCATATCAACTCTCTCAGTGGTATTAAAGAAATTGCAGCTTTTGGAAACCATACCCTTGTAATGAAAAGAGATAGCACTCTTTGGAGCTGGGGATATAATGCCTGGGGTGCGCTTGGAAATGGAACTACTACTGATAGTAACGTTCCCGTTCAGGTTATCGGCTTATGTCAAAAGGCATCAATTGTGAGTGAAATCACACAAGCAATTGTTCCTGTTTTTCCCAACCCAACTTCCGGAATTTTAAATATTGAAAGTAAAAGTGCTGAAATTAAAAAAGTACTTATTTCGGATTTACTTGGTAATATTCTTTATGAAGAAAATAATAAAAACCAAATTGATTTAAGTTCCCTGTCAAACGGAGTTTATTTTATACAAGTTTTGTTCGAAGATAATTCTACCTGCAAACAGAAAATTATATTCAATAAATAATTATTTAATCGAAGTAAAGAACCCCTTAAAAGTTTTCTTTTTATCGGGCACTTCTAAAATATAATAGTAGGTGCCGTCGCTGTAATCTTTACCTGTCCAGTTGTTTTTATAATCATCGCTTTGGTAAAGCAAGGTGCCCCAACGGTTGTAAATCCATATTTTGTTATTCTTAAAATACAAAAGGTTGTGGAATTCCAGGTATTCATTTATGCCATCACCATTGGGAGTAATAATATTCGGCGCTACGATCGGAAATTGCACATCAATATAAACTATCGCTGTATCCAAACATCCTTTATCACTTTTTACAATCAATGT
The DNA here is from genome assembly GCA_035569635.1 of Bacteroidia bacterium. Taxonomy (GTDB): domain Bacteria; phylum Bacteroidota; class Bacteroidia; order B-17B0; family Aurantibacillaceae; genus PALSA-968. Next base: position 5,568 of record DATMMV010000169.1, read on the forward strand.
AACGGGGTAGTGGCCTCCGTTTGCGTAGGCGTGTGAAGGATTTAAATTATTTATCGCGGTTCCTGTATCGCCAAAAGTCCAATTTTCTCCGATAATATTTCCGGAACTAATGGTTGATACATCCGAAAAAGAAATTATTGTTCCCGCTTCAACAGGAGAAGGGGGAGTATAATTTATGTTT
>DATMMV010000170.1:0-8850 GCA_035569635.1 Bacteroidia bacterium
AATCTTCCAGTCCAAGGTAAGCTTCTCTTCCTGTTGTAACCGCAAAATAAATCGGGCGCTCCCATTTAAATCCTGCAAGCAAATCAAGTACCATTAAATCATTTTTGGTAACGTAGTTGCGGCGTATTTGCCAATCCACGCTTTTTGAAATACGGTTTTCAAGACCTTTTTGTACGGTTCCGTTTTTCACAACTTTGGACGAATCAACAGGGATACTGATTTTATTACTTGGTAAAACCTGAAGTATTTCGCCGCCCATGTTGTATTTATTTTCGGGATTATCGCTGGCAACATAATCCATCAGCTCTTTTACATTTACGTAGCCGATATTTTTATCCATGAAATAAACAATATCGCGGCGACTTGCAGCATATTTATCGGCTGACATAGTAAACGGTAGCGGCGCTGATTTATAAGCGGCACGGCGACACTGATCAATATACCAATCGGTTTGAAATAAACTTAAATTCACTACACGCACATCCGTACGAATGCCTTCTACCTCCTGTGCGTACCAAAGAGGGAATGTATCGTTATCACCGTTGGTAAAGAGTATCGCGTTTTCTTCGCAGGAATTTAGATAGTTAATAGCGAAGTCACGTGCCATAGTGCGTTTAGAACGATTGTGATCATCCCAACCTTGCGAACCCATTAAAAAAGGAACTACTGCGCAAATTACAAGCGAAGCGATTGCTCCGTTTCTCGTTCCGATTTTTTTAGCAAATAAATCGTACAACCATAAAACTCCTAATCCGATCCAGATTGCATACGCATAGAACGAGGCCGCATAGGCATAATCACGTTCACGCGGCTGATAAGGATACTGATTCAGGTAAATTAAAATTGCAAAACCGGTAAAAAAGAACAAACAAAAAACCACGAAAGTTTCTTTCGCCGCTTTTTTATACTGATACCATAATCCTAATAAACCCAGAATAAATGGCAAAGCATAAAATTTATTAGTTGCCTTATTGTCTTTGGTGCCGCTGGTAGGGTTGTAAGGCTCAGGCGCATCCAAACGTGCTTCGTCAAATCCTTTTATTCCGGTAACCCAGTTTCCGTCGGTAGGGTTATTGGTTAAACCCTGTACATCATTTTGTTTACCGATAAAATTCCACGCAAAATATCGCCAGTACATATAACCTACCTGGTAACGGAAAAAGTATGTTAAATTTTCTCCGAACGTCGGAACATAAACTGTTTGCGGCTCTCCGTTTTGTCCCTGAATTTGTTTTGGCCTTCCTTTTACATTTCCCCAATATTTATAGGGTTCTTCGTGATTGCTTTGCTGACTCCACATACGCGGGAAAACTGTACAGAATTCTTCTTCGTAAACCGGGTTAACGTGTTCGCGTTTATCAATTACATCATAACGATTTTCTTTTTTATTTTTTTCATAAACGGGAGTGCCGTTACCAAATTCACTTCTTGATTTTGTGGGCGCGTTATAATATTGCCCATATGCAATAGGCCAGTCGCCGTATTGTTCACGATTTAAATATGAAAGCATGTTCAGCGCGTTCTCCGGATTATTTTCATCCATAGGAGGATTTGCCTGTGAGCGTATTACTAACACGAAAAAAGTTGAATAACCGATCAGCATCATCGCAAACGAAAGCGAAATGGTATTTAAAACAGCATGCTTGTCTTTTAAATAATGAATAGCATAAACCATTCCTCCTAAAACTATCAGGCGCATAAACATCGAGCCTGCAGTTCCTCCCGAGATAACCGCAAATAAAGCAAATGCTATTGCCATGAAAAAAGTAAGTTTATAAAACCCTTCTTTTTTGTTTACCGAATACGCAATGGCCGTTGAAACAAATCCGATTAATAAAATGAAATAAATAAAAGTGCCCGAATTAAAAGGCATATGCGCTTTGTTTACAAAGAATAATTCAAAATCGGCAGCGAGTTTTGCAATGCCGGGAATAATTCCGGCTTGTATGCCCCCCAATAATAAAATAGAAATTCCGCCGGCAACAATAAAACCTTTCCAGCTGAACTTATATTTTTTGTAATAGTAAATAAAACAAATTGACGGAATAACAAGTAAGTTCAGTAAGTGTACTCCGATTGACATTCCTGTTAAAAACGCGATGAGTACTAGCCAGCGCATTGAACTTGGTTGATCTGCTTCTTCTTCCCATTTTAAAATGGCCCAGAAAACTGCCGCTGTAAACAAACTACTCATGGCATATACTTCACCCTCTACGGCTGAGAACCAGAATGAATCAGAAAAAGTATAAGCTAAGCCACCAATAATACCGCTTCCCAAAATAGCCCATATTTTTCCGGTATCGGTAGGGTTTTCTGAAGGAGAGATCATTTTTTTAGCAAGGCGTGTGATGCTCCAGTACAAAAACAAAATAGTAAACGAACTGCACAAAGCGCTCATCACGTTAATCCACATCGCTGCTTTAGCCGGGTCGTTACCGGCAAACATGGAGAAGAAACGCGCGATTAATAAAAAGAAAGGTGCTCCCGGAGGGTGGCCCACTTCTAATTTATAAGAAGTAGCTATGTACTCTCCGCAATCCCAAAAACTGGCGGTTGGTTCAATGGTTGAGCAATACGTAAAAGTAGCTATTGCCCAAATGAGCCAGCCCACAATGTTGTTTAATTTCTTAAAATCGTTCATATTGTTTTTTAAATGCTTTGCGAATTTAGTAAAAAAGCCTCAACGCAGGCATTTTAAGCGAATTGCCGCTTTAACAAAATTTAGGGAGATTACTCTTCGTCCTTATGCAAAATGGTTCCCCGATACGCACCCGAAAAAAACAGTTCTATCCTGGCACCAATGACATATTGTTTTTGGTTTATATCGCCAAAAATGGTAAGGCCTGCACCATAATCAAATTTTAATTTATAAAACATTTGTACGGCCACATAAGCACCAATCTCGCTCATAACAGGGTGAATAACGCTGTCTTTACCGGTAACATCAGTTAAAGTGCGTGGATAAAAACCATTGGTATAAGACAGACCTCCGTAAGCCGCCCAAAAATAATTATAGCTTTCTTTCCGGTAACCTGCTCCCATATGTAGTTGCACCTGTTGCTTATTGTAAAAAGAAGGCCCCTGCAAAAATCCACCGGTTTGAAAATAGGCCTTTCTTATGTGAAAATTAAAATCGAAACCGGTAACAACAAAGCCCTGGTTCCATATATTGTTATAGCCTTTGCCAATTCCAAAAGTTACATAGTTATTATAGATGCGGTATTTTTTGCCGTCAATCTTAATTTCCTTCTTTTTATCAAATTCCTCGGCATACATCGACTTCAGGAGGCTGTTGGGTTCGCTGCCAAAGGCCGATTTAGGGTTTTGGGCATTTGTAAGTGCCTCAAAACCAATAAATAACGCAAAAAGCAGGTTTTTTACTTTCATGGGGGTCGAAGATACAAAAATAACCAATTGAAACAGAACCACTTGGTAAGTGGCTGTATTTTTTTTATAAGTGGCGGGTTACCTATCGCAATTTGAGGTATAAAATCTAAATAAACTTAACTTAAAAAAACAAAAACCATGAAAAAAGTCCTTTCAATCATCGCATTGTCTGCTTTAGCAACTTCTATGTTTGTTGCTTGCGGTCCTTCTGAAGCTGAAAAAAAGAAATTAGAAGAAGATGCAAAACGTGTTGCTGATTCTTTGGCTACTGCAATCCAGAATTCTATTCAAACTGCTGTTGATACAGCTGCAAAAGCTGCAACAGATACAGCTGCTGCGCCTGCAAAAGAAGAGAAAAAATAATCTGCCTGACGGCAGACAAGTTTGTTTGTATAGTTAGTTGATGAGAAGCCCCGATTCGCGCAAGTGAAAAGGGGTTTTTTGCTTTACGGGCGCCGCTTGAAGTAAGGTACGAAAGCGGCTTTCAATAAAATCCGAAAAATTGGCGTGTTTTCTCAATAAATTTGTATATTTGCTGCCCTTATAAAAAAAATAAACAATGTTAGTAGTACAATTAAAAGAAGGCGATACTTTAGAAAAAGCGCTTAAGAAATTTAAAAAGAAGTTTGAAAAAACCGGTGTGGTAAAAGAACTGCGTGATCGTCAGAAGTTTACCAAAAAATCGGTACGCCGCCGCCAGCAAAAAATACGTGCTGTATACGTAAATAAGCTGCAAACCGGCCAGATTGAAAGCAAAAAGTAAAGCAAATAAGCGGATAAAGTCCTTAAAATATATTTAAAGGCTTAATGTATTTCATCGAATTTTTAGTAACTTCGATATACATTAAGCCTTGTTTTTTATGGGGGGTTGGCATATAGAAGAATTTATCGGGTATATACGTTCTGAAAAGAGATACTCTGCCAACACTTGCGTTTCTTATCAACACGACCTTCTTGAATTTACCCGTTTCCTCGAAAAAGATTACGAGATAAAAGACCTTTCGGGCGTTAAGGCTCAGCAAATACGCACCTGGATATTTACCTTAAGTAAAGCCGGAATAAGCGCCGGCAGCATTCATCGCAAAATTTCATCGGTAAAAAGTTATTACAAGTATTTATTGCGGAACAATATCGTTAAAAAATCGCCGTTAATCGGGTTGACTCTTCCTAAAAAAGCAAAGATGCTGCCCGTTTTTATTGACGAAACCAATATTAAAAAGCTGCAAAAAAAACAGCGTGCCGAAGGCGAAACCGAATTTACTTCTTTACTTAAAAAACTTATCCTTGAATTATTTTATCAAACCGGTATTCGCCGCAGCGAGTTGGTAAATCTTGAACAAAAAAATATCGACCTGCACGTTACTCAGTTAAAAGTTTTAGGGAAAAGAAATAAAGAACGCATCATTCCCTTCGGAACAGATTTGAAAAATATTTTAGAGGACTATATAAGTCAAAAAGAAAAAAATAATTTACCGGCCGATTTTTTATTATATCGCGAAAACGCAACACGGGTGTATGATAAATGGGTGTACAGTTTGGTGAAAGAAGAATTGAAAGATGTAACTACGCTTAGTAAAAAAAGTCCGCACGTATTGCGCCACAGTTTTGCAACTCATTTATTAAACGACGGCGCCGAAATAAACGCGGTAAAAGAATTACTGGGCCATGCAGGGCTTGCTGCAACTCAAGTTTATACGCACAACACCATTGAGAAATTAAAAAAGACATATAAAAAAGCCCATCCTCGGGCGTAATTAATAACCAATCCGTCTTCGCGAAAAAGCTCTGGCGGATAAAAACAAAAAGGAGGTTTACTATGACACCAAAAATCCAATCCGTGCACTTTGATGCAGACAAAAAGTTAATTGATTTTATTAATGAGAAAGTTTCTAAACTTCGTCAGTTTCACGACGGTATAATTGACAGTGATGTTATTTTACGTTTGGAAAATTCGAACGACCAGGCCAACAAAACTGCCGAGATAAAATTACATTTAAAAGGCAGTCAGCTTTTTGCAAAAAAACAGTGTAGCACTTTTGAAGAGGCCGTTGATACAACGATTGACGCGTTGCGTACGCAAATTAAAAAAGCAAAAGAAAAAGCCAACTCAATCCATTAAAAGCCTGTTGTTGCAGATAAATTTCTAAAACCATTGAAATGAGCCTGCAACGACAGCACCAATTAAAAAGTCCCCCCGCCGTTGGCGAGGGGACTTTTTGTTTATTCTGTTTTGGAGAATATGCTATTTCTGTAGTACCATTTTCTTAGTTGCCTTTTGACCATCAACTGTAATTGTATAATAATACACTCCAGCTTGTAAAGATGTGCCGTCAAACACAAAAGTATTTTCTCCAATCATTCCCGTTTTGTTTTTTGCGTAAACTAAATTACCAAGCAAATCAAATACTTTTAAATCTACAGCTTTTGCTTGTTTAAGATTTACAACAATGTTTGTTGTTTGCGAAAAAGGATTGGGGAAGTTTTGAGTAATTGAATTTTGCAGAGAGTTATGAGAAGCAATTCCCCAACAAGCACCCGATTGAGCCCTATAAATATTGGCGGAAGTTGTATGGAACCAATCACTATCGTAAAAAGAAATACAATCAATATAATGATAGTCAACCGTGTCAGCGGCAAGGTACGGGGTGGTTGCCGAGTGAGCCGTAGTATATACAATTGGGCATACCCAACCGTTTTGCGTATTATTATGATAACTTACATCAGACATAAAGTGAAAATAACATTCGCTTAAACCTTGTGACACATTTTTACTCATCAATGGAACAACCTGATTACTTATATCATAAAATTTAATGTATATATCCGGTTGTGTATTCAACATCGTGCCCGTAACATTTGGATCGGAGTCTGCCCACGAATAAAAAATGATACCACCGGTTGGAGATCTACTTACCTGGATGCGGGCACCATATCCAAGGAAAGTTCCACCGGTTGACCACGGATTGAATGTCGCTGTTGTGTCGATGGCTGGATCTGTCCCCATTTCGCTGGTTAAAATGGAATCTACCAAAAGTGCGTCCCATGTTGTTCCATCTGTCATGAAATCCCAAATTTTGGGCCGACGGTTTATGTAATCCCAATTATATGTGTAGCCATAGACCAATGAATCAGTTGAACCGCTACTTCCGATATAAGGGTCTGTCACTGTTCCAACTAAATGTAAAAATCCCAATGAATCCACTGTAAGATCAATTCCATGATTCACATATAATTTATATAAATCAGTAATTTGTGGTCGGTAAACATTTCCGCCTTTTTTTCTCGCCTCTGGATGACCGATAGACCAATCGAAACCTTCTAAGAAGGATAAATAATTCCATGTTGAACCTCCATTAGTTGTTTTATATACAATAGGAGAAAAAGTTGAATCTGAACTATTATTATGAGTAATTGCAGTTCTTCCTATAAAAACCGCGTAACCTATTTGACCATTGGGAGAAAAAGTAATACGCGCCCCCTGACCATCATTTGCATAACCTATATTAACATTAAAATAAAAACCAGGCACAATTGTATCATGAGCCCAAATCAAATTTGATGCTTTCCCGATTGTTCCACCACTTACTACATTGCCTGTTGCAACTGAAACATCCGCTAAAACACCTCCGACATAAACATTATTATTCCCCACTTGCTGCAAATCTGAATTTAAAAATCCGGAGTATCCTGCAAGAATTGAATTCAGATTGCCAAAAGGTTGAGCGCCGTAAGCACATACTTTATTACTATCAAGGAACGGACCTACCGAATGGTAACTTCCGGTTATTTGTCGGTTACTGTACCAAGTTCCACCCCATGTTCCGCCACTAACTGCGGGACCTATACCTACAACATTTGCATTGGCAAAATTTGTATTTCCTGAAGGATTAAAAAATATTCCGCCCGGATAGCGTGCACGATATCCGTTTGAAGAATCCCTGTAAATAATCATCGAATCCCAAAGATTAGTGCCTACATTTAACCAAGTGGCCTGTATAGCTCCCGAAGTATAACCGGAAAAACCCCATAGTGGAGATGCGCGTTGAGTCCACAATACTGCGTTTAAATCGCTGTTATACGATAAGCAATTTTGATTTACAGTTGCAGACCCTCCTCCGACACCATATCCGTTCGGACCGAAGGTGAAAATTTTTCCTGTACAGGTCGCTTGATTTTTATGCTGAACAAAGCGTTTGGCTTTTTGTTGAGCTTTTACCGGACTTATATTCTCCTGCATAACCGGACACGAATTTAAAACCGGTTTCAAAAATACAGGGTTTATACTTTTATTTACCTGCGCAAACAAAAAAGAACCCGTAACCATAAAAGCAATAAGTAAATGCTTTTTCATTTTTAATTTTATATACCAAACTTAAGTCAATTTGGTTTTAAAACCTATAGCAAATAGCAAAATTCATTGATAAACTTATAAGTGGCGGGGTTTTTCTGATAAGTGGTGTATTTTTTACAAAAAAAGTCCTCCTCCGGCGGGACTCTCTTATACTCTAAATTTTCTCCTTATACTATTTCAAATATAACATTTCCCTGTATTTCGGCATCGGCCACATTGCATCGTCAACAATGTTTTCAAGCTTATCCACACTGTAACGTATAGTTTCAAAACAAGGCTTTACTTTATCGCAATACGCGTGAGCTTGTTTTTTAGCACTGTCTAAGTTGTTGGCTTTTTTGCGCTCTTCAATCATATTCTCGACCGCGTTTTTAATAATTGTAACATGCTCGGATATTTCTTTAATAGTATCCAACTGCACATCACTTGCTTTTTTAAAGTCGGCACCGGATAAAATGTTTTTCATTCCGCTCACATTATCTACCAATACTTTCTGGTAGCGAATGGCTGCCGGAATAATCTGGTTCAGCACCACATCACCGATAATGCGCGATTCAATCTGAATTTTTTTGGTGTATGTCTCCAAACATATTTCGTAACGTGCTTCCTGCTCGCGATGCGTAAGAATGTTCATGTCTTCAAATAATTTTAGAGATGCTTTGCTTACATAAGCTTCTAAAGCCTGAGGAGTTGTGTTGAAATTATTCAAGCCGCGTTTTTTTGCCTCTTTTTTCCATTCATCGCCGTAGCCGTTTCCTTCAAAGCGGATATTCCTCGATGTAACAATATATTTTTTCAATACCTGGAAAATTGCTTCGTCTTTTTCAATGTTCTTCGCAATTAATGCGTCTACATCTTTTTTAAATGCAATCAGTTGTTCGGCAACAATCGTATTGAGTACCATCATCGGCCCGCTGCAATTAGCGGAAGAGCCGACGGCGCGGAACTCAAATTTATTTCCGGTAAACGCAAACGGCGAAGTACGGTTCCTGTCAGTGTTATCCAATAAAATATCCGGAATTTTACCGATACCCAGTTTTAAAGCTGTTTTTTCTTCGGGAGTCATTTTCTTTTCGCTCACGCTTTTCTCAATATCATCTAAAATTTTGCTT
>DATMMV010000171.1:0-5941 GCA_035569635.1 Bacteroidia bacterium
TATCGGTACGCCAGCAATGCGGATAGCTGTGCTCGTAAGTTTCTTTTTTAAAGAGTTTGCCTTCTTCCTGCAATTTTAAAACAATACGTTCGTCAACACTCAAATAAACTTTTAAATCTTTTATTTTATGATTGGCTTCTAATATTTTTTTCTGTTTCTCAAATTCACTTTTCTTTTCTTCATCGCTTAAGTAAGCTTCTTTTACAAATTCTTCTCCGTACAGAAAAACTCCGTCCTGCACTTCAGGTAAAAATTTTCCACGCTTATCAACCAAAGTTAAAGAGCCGATTCCGTTTTGCCTGGCAACACGAAAGTCATCCGCGCCGAATGAGGGAGCGATATGTACAATGCCTGTACCATCTGTAGTAGTAACAAAATCCCCACTCACGACTTTAAACGCGTCTCCGTCGGTTGGTTGTACAAAAGACAGAAGCTGTTCGTAACGTATTCCTTCCAGTTCACTTCCTTTAACTTCTTTTATCAATTGAAAAGGAATGTTTTTATCTCCCGCTTTATAATCTTCAATTTTTAATTCCGAATTTTTTTCAGAAAAATATTTCCCGAAAAGCTCTTTGGCAAGAATTACATGAATAAGTTTATGTGAGTTCGGGTTAAATGTTTTTACAATTACATAATCAATATTTTTTCCAACCGCTAAAGCTGTATTAGATGGCAGTGTCCACGGAGTAGTAGTCCATGCTAAAAAATAAGTTTCTTCAAATAATTTTTGTCCGCTAATCGCTGAATCTTTCACCGCTTTAAAAAGTACAGTTGCGGTTCTGTCTTTTACATTTCGGTAACAGCCGGGCTGATTTAACTCGTGCGTGCTCAATCCTGTTCCTGCAGCGGGCGAGTAGGGCTGAATGGTGAAGCCTTTGTAAAGTAAATTTTTATCGAATAAATTTTTAAGCAACCACCAAACACTTTCAATGTATTTGTTATCATAAGTGATATACGGGTTTTGCATATCCACCCAATAGCCCATTTTGTTCGTGATGTCTTCCCATTTATCGGTGTATTTCATTACCTCCTTGCGGCAGGCTTTGTTATAATCTTCAACCGAAATAAATTTTTTGCTGTTTTTATTTCCGATGTCTTCTTTAGTGATGCCTAAACTTTTTTCAACGGCTAATTCTATCGGTAAACCGTGCGTATCCCAACCGGCTTTACGTTTTACCTGGAAACCTTTTTGTGTTTTGTAGCGGCAAAAAATATCTTTTATGGCGCGCGCCATTACGTGGTGTATGCCGGGCATACCGTTGGCACTGGGCGGGCCTTCGTAAAAAACAAATGGTGTTGCGCCTTCGCGTTCGGTGATTGATTTTTCAAAGGTTTTATTTTCTTCCCAAAACTTTAAAATATCTTTTCCTACCTGCGAAAGATTGAGCCCTTTATATTCATTGTACTTCTTACTCATAAAAACACCCCTAAAAAGGGGCGCTAATATAATAAAAAAACCCTGTTTTCAATAAGAAAACAGGGCTTAAAAAAGGATTGAAAAATTACCTTGCAATAATGAACCTGCGGGTGGTAACTAAGTTGCCCTCTAAATGAATTTGGGCAAAGTAAACACCTTCGGGTAAGTCGCTTACATTTATTTTATACTCGTTATTCCCTTGGAATCCGTCGGTATTTATAATATATCCTGTTTGTGCGCCTAATGAATTAAATAATTTAATTTGTACCTTCTGATTTTGATTAAGTTCAACACTTAAATTCACCTGGTTTGTTGCCGGATTCGGAAATAATCCGTACGAGTTAATCGCGCAACCGGGTTCGTTTATACCTGCAACAATATTGTTTAAATAATTTCCTCCTGTTGTTGCCCCGGTAAATGAATTGGTTAAAGTAAAAACACTGGCAATAGCTGCATGATTACCGTTTAAATACCATATATACTCATCATTTCTGTAAGTGATAATAAACGGGCTGCCCACAAAGGTTGAGTCACGATAATTTTGTACAAAATGAACTCTTGAAACATTACTATAACTACCACTGGGAAGTATTAGTGTTCCATAGCCATCATACGTAATACTATCCGTTCCTTTGCGGTAATAAGTACTTCCTGCATTTACAAAAGTGGTTGCCCACGTATCCGTATAATTGTTTGTGTAATTAAACGGGAAGTGTAGCAAATCCTCAAGGTTTGAATAACTCATTACAACGGTTCCGGTTACAACACCGCAATTTTGCAAAGCAGTGGCAGAAGTTTTTAAGTACCCGTAAGAACCACCCCCTGAATTAGATGCCTCATTGGCGCTTGGAAAACTGGATCCGTTAGGGGTAGATCCAACTGTTACCATTGTTGAAGTGGTGGTAATTGTCCCCGTCATAGTTGATAAATTCCATGTTTGATTGGCCCCGGCATTTCCTGGGCTTACATAAGCGACTGTTTTTTGTGAAAACACATCGCCAAGAACCGGATTTAAAGCACCAGAGGTTAAGCTTGGTTGCGCTATTATGCCTGCTCCTGCAAACAGAAAGCCGGTAATAAATAAGTGTAGTGATTTTTTCATAAGTTAAAAGGTTTATGTTTATAATAAGCTAAACTAATAAAAAAAATCCTGGTATTGAAGTTTGTAGTTATTTTTAACAAAGAGTTAAGTTATAACAAACAGATTTCATACATTTATTCATACCAATCTCTTTCGGTGTTAAGGTCGGGACTCCTTGTTTTAGCGAATTTTTAAATGCCATTAAAAAACCTCCGCTTTTTTTTGCGGAGGTTTAGGTTTTACCAAGTAACAGGAAATTATTTCTGTATAACAAATCTTCGTGTTCCGTTAAGAATTCCGTTAACACTTATTTGCGCAAAGTAAATTCCCTCAGCAAAATTTTGTGTGTCAATGTGGTACTCATTCGTGCCGTGAAAACCTTCTTTGTTAATTAAAGAACCTGTCTGCGAGCCCAAAGAATTAAATAATTTAATTTCTACCTGCTGATTCTTCTCAAGCGTTACCGCTATATTTATACTACCGGACGCGGGGTTAGGATACAGCGAGATTGCCGCCGAATTTGCCGCAACAGAAGCAATTCCAGTTGTGGCATTACTTAAATAGCCTGCTCCCTGATTCATAATCGGGCTGCCGGTTGGAGGAGTAATCGTAAAAGAACTTACATTGGTAATAGCGGTGTGGTTCCCGTTTAAATACCACAGGTATTGGTCGCGCTGAAAAACAGTTACAGAAGGATTTCCGCCTGTATTGGATGAGTCATGATAGGTCATTACATTATGTACCCGTAATACATTACTGAAAGTGCCGGCAGGATTTGTCAAAGTTCCGTATCCATCGGCAGTTATTGTAACCGAACCACTGCGGTAAACCGTGTTTCCACCGTTCATGTAAACCGAACTGAAATAATCTACATAGTTATTTGTGTAAGTAAGCGGAAAACGCAATCTGTCTTCAGGGTTTGAATAAGAATCGACACTGCTTGAGCTACCTGAACCATACGCCTGATAGGCAGTGGCAGATGCATTAAAATATTCGAAGCTGGTCCCGTTCCCTGTGATTGCAATGTTACAGCTTGGAAATGAGGCGCTGTAAGTAGTTGCCGATACCGCTACAACGGTAGTCGTAGAAGTGCTTGCCATTGTTAAGGCCGAAAGATTCCAGTTTTGATTGGCTCCGGCACTTCCCGGGCTCATGTATGCCGAAGCAATGTTGGTGAATTGATCGCCGACAACCGGGTTGTAACCTGCTGCGGTTAATGTGGGTTGGGCAAGGGCTCCTGCCGAAATAAGCAATGCCCCGAAAATGGCTTGTAAAGTTTTTTTCATAAGATTTGTTTTAATTGGTTAAATAATAAGATGTGCTTGCCCGACAAAAAGTTGCCTGCAATTTGTTAAAAAGTAAAAATTATTCTTAAATAGTTGCTATAACTTTCAACTCGATAGCAATTGGGGTAGGCAGGCAATTTATTTCAAGAGTGGTGCGGCAGGGAGGATTTTCCTTAAAATACTCAGCCCAAAGTTTATTGTATTTAGGGAAATCGTCTTTCATGTTTGTTAAAAAAACGGTTACGTCTATAATTTTGTCCCAGCTGCTGCCGCTGTCCTCCAGGATATACTTTATGTTCCTGAAAACACTGTGGCATTGCGCCTCAATATCGTAGGAAATAATATTCCCTTTCTCGTCCAGTTCAACTCCCGGAATTTTTTTAATGCCTCTTTCGCGCGGGCCAACACCGCTTAAGAATACTAAATTTCCGACACGTTTGGCATGCGGATATAAACCCACGGGTTCCGGTGCCTTCCCTGAATCAATACTTTTGTTTTCTGAACTCATGAAGCAAAGATAAACTTTTACAGCATTTCATTTGCCAGGTTGGCTAACTCGCTGCGTTCTCCTTTTTCAAGTGTAATGTGGGCGTAAAGCGGGTTGCCCTGCAATTTATCAATCATGTATGAGAGCCCGTTACTTTGTGCATCGAGATAAGGTGTGTCAATCTGGTGCACATCACCGGTAAAAATAATTTTAGTGTTTTCTCCGGCACGGGTAATTACTGTTTTCACTTCGTGCGGAGTTAAGTTTTGTGCTTCATCCACAATAAAAAATACATTGCTCAAACTGCGACCGCGAATGTAAGCAAGCGGACAAACCACAATTTTTTCTTTCTCAATCATTTCATCAATTTGCTTGTATTCTTTTTCTTTTTCGCCGAATAAACTTTTAATGTATTTTAAATTATCCCACAGCGGTTCCATATAAGGATTCAGTTTCGATTTAATATCGCCGGGCAGATAACCGATATCTTTATTACTGAGAGGAACAATGGGGCGTGCAATATATATCTGGTGAAAATTACGGCGCTGCTCCAAAGCACCCGCAATTGACAATAAAGTTTTTCCTGTGCCTGCAACACCCTGTATAGAAACCAGTTTAATATCAGGATTTAAAATTGCATCCAGCGCAAAAGCCTGTTCCGCATTTTTAGGCACCACATTAAATGCAACCGATTTATTTACGCGACGCAAAGTTTGTGTTTCTTCTTCGTATGTTGTTAAAACAGATTTTTGCCCGTTTTTTAAAATGAAAAAATGATTGGCAAGCGGTTTGTTTTTTTTGTGCGTGGCAGAAACATCCACACTTCCTTTTTCATAAATAGTGTCGATGGCAACAAGCGGAGCTTTCTCAACAGTTGTGCGTCCCAGGTAGAGCTCGTCAACGTGTTTAATTTTTCCTGTTTCGTAATCTTCCGCGGTAAGGTTTAAAGATTTCGCTTTCAGGCGAAGGTTAATGTCTTTGGTAACTAAAATAACCTGTCTGTCAGGATATTCTTCTGCCATAAACAAAGCGCAGTTCAGAATTTTATGGTCGCCTTTGCGTTCGCCGAAAACTTTCTCGGCATCTGTTTTGGCGCTTTGCTTCATTTCTATTTTAAACATGCCGTGGCCTTTGCCGTTTATCGGCATCCAATCCTGCATGCTGTGATTGCCAGAAAGTTTATCGATGTATCTGGAAAATTCGCGCGCGGCAAAATTTTTGGTATCGTTTCCTTTTTTAAACTGGTCAAGTTCTTCAAGGACAGTTATCGGTATCACTACATCATGTTCTGCAAAATGTTTGATGGCTGTGTGGTCGTAAATAATTACGGAAGTGTCGAGAACAAATATTTTTTTGGTCTTGGCGGTGCGGGGGACTTTACTCATGCGTGCGTTTAAAAATTTCAATAAAACTATTTTTATATTGCATATAAATTACCGGGCATGTTTTATATTTTCAACAGGCATTTGTTAAAGTGCAGACGAATCCCCTTTTTTGGCCGCCCATCAAATAGATTTTGCCTCTCAATAATTTGATAAAAAAAGCTTTGATTTTCGCCTTTTTCCGGCTACATTTATGGTTAAAATTTCCTTGCCATGAAGAAAATAATACGACACTTCAGCCTTCTCATTTTGTTTAATTTATTGTGTTTCGGTGCATATGCGCAAACG
>DATMMV010000172.1:0-4551 GCA_035569635.1 Bacteroidia bacterium
CTTCAGAAGTACGTGATTTTATAATATACGGAACGGGGCTTAGTTGTTTTAAGAAAGAAGTTTTTCGTTTATAATAATAAACTTTTTGGCAATATTTTTCAAGTTCTTTCTGCTCTCCCCTGCCGTATTCGTAACAATGCAGCGTAATTTTTATTCCGGCTTTGTATAAATTAACCAGTTTATAAAAAACGTCTATTACTCCGCCGTAATTGGCAGGAAAAGGGACATCAAAAGAAACAATATGAAGGCTGTTTTCCAATTATTTTTATCTTTACAAAGGTACAGCAATTACCCAACGCATGAAGCCCTGTTTTATCTTATTTTTTACGTTCAGCCTGTTCATAAACATTCGGGCGCAGGAAGTCAGCGGTAAACTGTATAAGGCACAATGCATTTCGTTCAGGAATAACATTTATGTTGCCGGTTATGAAGAGAGCGATAAAGTGTTAGTACTGAAAATAACCGCATACAACAAAAAGCTTGAAAAAATTAATGAAGTTATAAAAGTTATTGGCAAGTATAAAGCTGTGGATTTTTATGCTCCTGAATTTGATACTACGCACAGTTACCTGAGTTTAGTGGTGCAAAAAGCAAATAATGAGAAGACAGCCATATTGGTCCGGTATAATGAAAATTTTAAAATTATTTCCGGTTCTGATAACGCGGAGATTACCCGCATAAATTCTTTCGCGGCATTTGATAATGAAAAACTATATTACAAAAATCAACTGTATATAATTCGAGAAGCAAAAGACAGCGCAGGAAGGTTTTACTTTTTTCGGTATGATTTAAAGGATTCTTCCGTATTATTTAATTATAACTTTAAATGGCAGTTTAATTTCGATAAACACACTTATCATCGTATACATCCGGTATTTGCAAATTCGGAGCACATTTATTTATATGTTATTTGTATTGACGGTGATAAAAAAGGCCAGTGGATTTTGATTTTTAATACAGACAATGGCAACCTTGCAAAAGCCATTAAACTAAACAAGAATGATAACGAAATTTGCTTTGTAAGTAAACTGGAGGTTTACGGAAACAATGAAGATATTGCGCTTGCCGGAGTAAAATACCCGGCAATTAATGTGGATTTAAAAACCGGAATATTTTCTCTCAATTATCAAACCAATAAAGCAGTTAATACTTTTTTTTGCCAGATAGATTCATCAGGAGAAATAAAAACACGTTTAGAAAATTTTGTAAACATTCCGAATGAAATTCTGAAAGAAAAAGAATTAAAAGAGTTTTTATTCCGTTGCAACAATTCAGAGAAAACAGAAAGTGGTTTTAATTTAAACTACGAATGTTTGTATAAAGGAAAAGACGGAATTTACCGAACATACGGGTTTTTAATCTGCAAACTTAATCAAAGCCCTGAAGGTACTTACAAGCAAGAGAACAATTCATTTTTGGCCTGTTACAGAAATGAAAAAAAGAATCCGCTGAGTAAACAAACCACTAATCAATACGATAATGATAAAGCAAGCGATACCGACAGGCTATTTTACAAAAATGCTTTTATGAAAAATTTTACGGATGCCGGTATGGAAATTAATTCAACCAAAAAAACGGCTTTTATAGTTTCCTGTTTTGACAGTAAAAAAACAACGACACTTGAATTTTATAAAAATATCATGAAAAATTATACATGGGAAACTTCTTCACTTAAAAACAGTAATGATTATTCAAGGTTTAATGCGTTCGGTGCAGGGATAAACAAATTTATATTATTTGTTTCTTCGAAAGATGAAACTAATTTTACTTTGAGTCTTACTGAACTTTAATTTGTTGAAGCAGATCAATCCATACCTTTTTTTCATTCTCCCAACTATTTTCTTCACAAGCCTTTTTGGTATTGGCTTTCCATGTTTGATAATCGGGCGAAGAAAGCATTTCATTCATTTTTGCGGCAATATGTTCGGGTTCATGATTATCAATACATAAACCTACTTTGTATTTATCAATGAAAGATTTAATTTCCGTTAGCGGGCTTGCCAGAACCGGAACACCCGCCGCTACATAATCAAATATTTTGTTGGGCAGGCTGAAACGGTAATTTATATTCGTGTCTTTGTCTAATGATAAACCAATATCCGCATTGCTGGTATAATGACATAATTCTTCGGGCTTCATTTTAGGGAGAAAAATTATTTTATCCTTCACATCCGGCTTCTGGCTTCTGATTTTTAACCTTTCTAAAGCATCACCCGAACCAATGATGAGTAAAATAATATTCTCCACCCACCGCATGGCATCAATTGCTTCTTCCACTCCGCGCTGAATGTTAATACCCGCACCTTGTAATAAAATAATTTTTTTATCAATCGGTAAATTAAGTTCCTGACGCGATTTAATTTTACCAACAGATACTTTATCGGGAATATTTCGTACCACTTTAAAATCTACTTTGTATTTCTCTTTAAACCAATCAGCAATACTCCGGTTAACGGTTATGCAGCATTTCAGCTTTGGAACGATTCGTTTCTCCAAGCCTTCCCAAATTCTCTTTTTTACAGGAGCATGTTGCAATTCCGGGACTTCACAAAAAATTTCATGACTATCATAAATCAACGAAATGTTTCTTTTATCGGAAAAATAATTATTGGGCCAAAGAGTATCCAAATCGTTTGCCACTAAAAGTTGAGCTTTGTTCTTTCTTATAAAAAACCACAAACGAATGGTAAACTCCGCATAAAAAGCCACACCCCTTGTAAACCATAAATTCATACGATAAGTTTTGTAGGGGCGATCATCGAGCGGCAAAGAATTTTTCAAAACGCGTCCAACCAATAAAACATCATAACCTTGTTCGTACAAAACCACGCAGGATTTATGCACGCGCCTGTCGGTAACCAAATCATTAATTACAGAAACTATTGCGAGGGGTTTGGACATAGAATTAAGCCACAGATGGCACAGATAACGCAGATTTATAAAATTTATTTCAACTCATACTCGGCACCCGGAATTCTTCCCAGTTCAAGCATCAATTCATTACTGATACCAACCTTCTTGGTTTTTGAGTACATTTTTACCGACATGTTATCGTTCTTGTCTTCCACATGAATCTCAAAACTACATTTGCCGGGGTAAGTTGAAATAATACTTTCAATACGGTCAATCAATTCTGCATTTACATCCGTAACGCCTAATTTTAATTTGACTGAATTAAACGCTTTTTCTTTCAATTCAGAAAGTAAATCAATTTTTAAAATTTTGAATTCCAAATTTCCCGGTTGATTAAAACGCATTTGCACTCTTCCTTTTACGAGTATAAAGAATTGCGTCATCAAATAATTACGGAACTTAATATAATCCTCACCGAACATGATAAAATCAAAAGAGCCCATGTAGTCTTCCAATGTAAAAATACCGAAGGGTTTCCCTGTTTTAGAAGTACGATGCTGCACATCTGTTATAATACCGGCAACGGTTACATCTTTTCCTTCCAGTAATTTTAAATCACTCAGGTCTGCAAGCGTGTGCCTGCACATGTGTTGTATTTCTAATTTGTATTCATCCAGGGGATGGCCCGAAATATAAAAACCAACAACTTCCTTCTCTCTTGCTAATTGCTCCAGTTGTCCCCAGGGTTCTGCTTTTGGTAACGGTGGCTCCATTACTTGTGCATCTTCGCTGTCTTCGCCGAACAAACTGGCCTGGTTGGTTTCATCGCTGTTGTTAAAACTATTTCCGTATTTAATTACTTTATCGGTCAATGTTTGCCCGTCTTTATCCAAAGAGAAAAACATGGCGCGCGTAACTCCGTCAAAGGAATCAAATGCACCTGCCTGAGCAAGAGCTTCCAAACTCTTCTTATTGATTGATTTTGTGTTGAGTCGTTTTGCCAAATCAAAAATACCACTGAATTTTCCGGCTTCATTTCTTTGCGCCACAATTCCTTCTACCACATTTGTACCAACACCTTTAATCGCTGCCATTCCGAAACGAATTTCTCCATTCGCGTTTGGCGAGAAATTTCCGATACTCTCATTTACATCTGGCCCCAAAACTTTTATGCCCATGCGTTTGCACTCTTCCATAAAGAAGGTTACATTTTTTATATCGCCCATAGTGTGCGTTAATACCGATGCCATAAACTCAGCAGGATAATTGGCTTTTAAATACGCCGTTTGAAATGCTAAATATGCGTAGCAAGTAGAATGCGATTTATTAAACGCGTAACTCGCAAATGCTTCCCAGTCCACCCAAACTTTTTCACAAATTTTTATATCGTGGTTGTTTGCTTTGCAGCCTTCTAAAAATTTGTTCTTCATCTTGTCAAGAACATCTTTTTGCTTTTTACCCATGGCTTTACGCAGCACGTCAGCATCTCCTTTACTGAAGTTCGCCAGTTTTTGCGAAAGCCTCATCACCTGCTCCTGGTAAACAGTAATACCGTAAGTTTCTTTCAGGAATTCATCCATTCCCTCCAAATCATATACAATCGGCTCGCGGCCGTGTTTACGATTAATATAATTGGGAATGTATGCAAGCGGACCCGGACGATACAACGCGTTCATGGCAATCAAATCAGTGAAAGCA
>DATMMV010000173.1:0-10448 GCA_035569635.1 Bacteroidia bacterium
ATGTTATTATTTACCCCATTTTTTTTTAAATTGCTAATCGATGAGAAATTTCATAAAGGCATAATGTATGTTGCTTGGGTAGGCTTAGGTTATGTATTTTGGGGTTTATATATGCTATTCTCGGCGGTGATTTTTTACAAAAAAAAGACAAAATTCATGGGAATACTGTCAGTACTAAATATTTCATTAAACGCATTATTAAATTACTTCCTAATAAAAGAGTTCGGAGCTATTGGCGCCGCTTACGCGACTACCATTAGCTTTTTTGTTGTACTTATTATTACTGCTTTTTATAGTCATAAATTATATCCTATGCCATGGTTTTATTTCCTCAAAAAAGGCAATAAAATTCAATAGTGGGATGCCGAATAATATAGAGATAATTTATCTTAAAATTTGTATCTTTGATTGTGCCATTGTACAAACCTGTTATAAGTTTTAATATTTATTCATAGTCATTGTCTTCAAAGTATCTAAAGAATATCATTTTTAAAAAAAAACTCACCTGGAGTATTGGTTTATTCATTAATAAAAATGAAAATATTTTTTCTGAAGAATTTTTATTGACTGCCAAAAAGGTACTTTTCCAGCCAACTCTGTTTAATCTTGTTAATACATACGGACATACCTTTGCTGACCCTTTTTTGTATGTCCGAAACGATTTTCTATATGTTTTATACGAAACACAAAACAAGGGAAAGGTAGGGCAAATAAATGCTTTTTACTCTTCTGACTTAACTACCTGGAAAAACATTACTATTTTAAAAGAACCATTTCATCTTTCTTACCCGTATATCTTTGATTACGAGAGAAGAACTTACTTAATACCCGAATCTTTTCATAATAATGAAGTTACACTTTATGAATTTGACCATTTTCCGGATAAACTTAGAAAAGTAAAACAAATACTGAAAGGAAGGTATTCAGACAGTACTTTTTATTATCATAATAATGTGTGTTATTTATTTACCACAAATGAAAATAACGAATTAGTAATTTTTTATGCTGATCATTTACTTGGCGAATGGTTTCAGCATGATAAAAGCCCAATAACAAAAGACAAAAGAATTTCAAGAAACGGCGGCCCGATTTTCATCTTCAACAATAAGCTATACCGGATTTCACAGGATTTCTCTAATTATTACGGGGAAAAAACCCAATTAATAGAAATAACTCTTCTTACTAAAAATAATTTTCTGGAAGAGATTGTACACACAGACCTGGTTCCTAAAACATTTACATGGAATCAATTAGGTACGCATCACTTCAGCTATATAATTTTTAAGGGTCAGAATATAATTGCCGTTGACGGACTGAGCAATGGATTTACCGTTAAAAATTTGTTTAACCGCCTGTTTAATTCACACAACCAGCATGTAAGCTACGTTTCCGGACAACAAGGTGCTGCAGGGCAACCTGTTCATAATACAATTACTGATTATCCAATAGATAAAGCTAAACTGACTTATCGTGAAATTAATATAACTGACGAAACAATTAAATTAAAAGTTAAATCTCTTCTTAAAGAGGCTTTTCAATTACGGGAGATCGCCGATGATAAATTATTTCTAAATACCAATACACCCGGCAGCTCCTCCAACTCAATTTATATCGGAGCATTTTACAAAAACGAGTTAATCGGATTTAATGCCTTTATATCCCACGATTTTATTTATAATCAAAAAAACATTAATTGCTTTCAATGCTGCTGGATAGCCACGGATAAAAAGTACAGGGGGCAGGGAATATTTATTAATATAATAAATTACGCAAAAAAACTGCTTTTAACAAAAAACGCAGGATTTATTTTCAGCTTCCCGAATGAGCTCTCATATCCTATATTTATTAATAAACTCGGATTTAAAGAATACCCTTCTCTAAAATTAAATATACCCAATTTTCCTTTCATTGATTCCTTTAAATTTCTTAAAAACACTTACCCTACTGATATTAATAAAGATGCTTTTTTACAAAACAATACCCAGTTATTAAAATTAAAAATACAGGAATACGGCAACCAAATTTCCGTCTTTGAAATGTCAAATAACACAATTTGGGGTAAAGTAAGAAACAAACGGGTAAAATCTCTTTCGCTTACTTATTTTGACGTTGGAGGGATGGAAATAAATAATCCGAAGGAATTGAGAAACACATTCAAAGAGCTTGCAAACAGATACAAGGTTAAATTCATACAGATAATTACACCGTCAACAAGTAAACAAAACAACTATTTCAAAAACTCCAGTCCTGCAGAAACAAATAATTTGGTTATTTTTGATTTAAATGTAGAAACTACTTTAAGCACACATTTTAATTTTTGTGCAGGCGTAAAAGATGTTTTTTAAGTTTACATATAATGCTCCTTAAAAAAAACATCTTACATCTCAACAATTCAAACGCCCGGAGTCAATACCTCCTGTCAATCGGCCGGTATCATGATGCAAGCAAATACAATCTTACAATTGGTTGTTTTGACTCTTATGGTCCTTTAAACAGTGCATTAGCCAGTATGGCTATCCCAACCGTGAATATTCCGGCCAAGGGTGTTTTTGGATACTTCTGCAGAAGTTTTGCCCTCTTCCGGTTATTGAAGAGAAAGAAAATTGATATTCTTCACTTACACACCTTCTATCCGTCCTTTTTTGGTGTATTAATAGGGAAATTGGCAGGTATAAAAACTATTGTAATAACCCGCCATCATGCCAACCAACATATTAAACTGAACAAAAAGGTACATATTAAAATAGATTCCTGGACAGCCAAAAACTGCCATAAAGTTATTGCGGTTTCTGAATACACAAAAAAAATAATGGTTGATTATGAAAAAATTCCAGGGCAAAAAATAAAAGTTATATATAACGGAATTTCACCTTTAAAATCATCCCGAAAAAGTAAAAAGGAATTGTGCGATGAACTGCACATTAACCCAGCATCCACTCTTTTTCTTTGCATTTCAAGATTTTATAAAGAGAAGAATATTGAAACAGCTATCAGGTCAATCAACAAAGTAAACCAAAAAGGGTTTGATTCTACGCTACTCATTGCAGGAGCCGGCCTTGACACTAAATATTACAAGGATATTAAAAAACTTATTCAGGAATTAAATCTTGAGGACAAAATTATATGCCTTGGGTTCAGGGAAGATATAGGCGACCTTTTACAAGCCTGTGATGCTCTTATTCATCCAAGTCTCGAGGAATCCTTTGGCTTCGCTGTATTGGAGGCAATGTCGGCAGGCAAACCCATTTTTGCTTCAAATATTCCTGCTATTAACGAAGTGGCAACCGATGAAGTTGCCTGCCTGTTTAATCCAACATGTAGCGAGGAATTAACAGGTTTATTACTAAATTGGTCAGATAAAAAGCAAGACTCCCTTTTACGCGTATCAAAAGGGTTGGATAGGTACAAAATGTACTTTACTTTTAGTGCGATGATGAAGGAATACGAAAAGTATTATGAAGAATAATATAGCCATATTAATAGTGTCTTTTAACCGAAAGGATTATGTTTTAAAGAACATTGAGGCAATAAATAAACTTACCTATAAAAATCACGACATAATACTATTTGATAACGGATCTACAGATAATACCATAGAAACGGTAAGTCAATTATTCCCTGCTGTAAAAATTATAAAGTCGGATAAAAATTTAGGGGGCGCAGGCGGTTTTGCACAGGGGTTAGAGTATACTTATACCGCAGGCTACGAATATCACTGGTGTTTGGATGATGACGGACGCCCGGATGCTCACTGCTTAAGCATACTAATGGAAGAAGCGGAAAAGTATGACAATAACGTTGTTTTGGGGCCGCAGATTTTTACGGATGAAGAGGAATCGGCTAATGAACACATTTGGCCTCTTATCGGGAAATACGACTCTGTAAAAAGAGAAGTTATAGAATATCCGGAAGAAGTTAAAAAGGATCTTGTTAAAAGTAACAGTACTTTTGAAACTGCCTCAGTAGCCCTTGTGGGTTTATTCATGCACAGAACGGTTATTGAAAAAATAGGGTACCCGAATTTAACATTTTTTATTGCCGGAGATGACGTTGAATATTGTTTCAGAGCATGGGAAAACAATATTAAAATTCTTTTGGTACAAAAAGCCACTTTGTACCATCCCTCAAACAAAGCAACGATAAACCTCCTTTTTAAAAAAGTAGAAATAATAGTAGCTCCGCCATGGAAATCTTATTACAAGGTAAGAAACAGCATTTATACTTCCAGATTATATTTAACCCGGCAAAAAGTGGTAAAGCTTTTTTTATTTCATCTTTGTGTAATGATTTATTTATTATTTAATGAAAAAAATAAAAAGCATATTTTTAAAAGCACCATAGTAGGTTTATATCACGCTTTTACAAATAAATTAGGGAAATATGATTTATAGAAAATTTAATGCAACAGTCGGTAAAATAATTACCTTTTAAGATGACGAAGGTGTAATAAAACAGACAAATGGAAAAATACGATTTTTTAATTGTTGGGGCAGGGTTATATGGTGCAGTTTTTGCTCGCGAAGCAACCAAAAGAGGTAAAAAATGCCTGGTTATTGATAAACGTAACCATATAGGAGGGAATGTTTATTGCAAAAATATTGACGGCATTAACGTTCACTGGTACGGCGCGCATATATTTCACACAAGCGATAAAAAAATATGGGACTACGTGAATTCCTTTGTTGAATTTAACAGATATACCAATTCGCCATTGGCAAAATATAAAGATGAGCTGTACAATCTGCCCTTTAACATGAACACTTTTCATAAATTATGGGGAGTTACTACCCCCGATGAAGCAAAAACCATTATTGATGCGCAAATTAAAGAATACGGTGTTGCGCAGCCTGAAAATCTAGAAGAGCAGGCTTTATCATTGGTGGGCAGGGATATTTACGAAAAGCTTATTAAAGGATATACTGAAAAGCAATGGGGAAGAAAAGCTACCCAACTGCCCGCATTTATTATTAAAAGAATTCCTTTACGGTATAACTTTGATAATAATTATTTTAATGATACGTACCAGGGGATTCCGACCGGAGGCTATACAAAATTAGTGGGAGCTATGCTGGAAGGAATTGAAGTAAAATTAAATTGTAATTTCCTTGAAGAAAAAAAAGAATTAACATGCTTGGCCGAGCAAATGGTATACACCGGAAAAATTGATGAGTTTTTTGATTACAAATTCGGTGAATTAGAGTACCGAAGTTTAAATTTCAAACACGAATATTTGGAAAAAACAAATTTTCAGGGAAACGCTGTTGTTAATTATACGGAGGCCGAAGTTCCTTATACCAGGATCATTGAGCACAAGCATTTTGAATTCGGGAAACAGGCAACTACTGTAATTACTTACGAGTTTCCGGTTGAAGGAAAAGGAAATGAACCTTATTACCCTGTTAATGATGAAAAGAATAATTCGGTTTATAAGGCATACAAAGAGTTAGCAAAAGAATATCCGGATATTATTTTTGGTGGAAGACTGGCCGAATATAAATATTATGACATGCATCAAATAATTGGCTCTGCTCTGCACGCCATTAAAAATATTTTTAAAGAGTAAATTATTTTGTATTTACAAAAAACATAATCATGTGCGGGATAAGCGGATATTTTACTAAAAATAATTTCTTTAATGAAACGGACCTTCATTTGATGGTGGAGGCCCAAAATCATCGCGGGCCCGATAGTACCGGAACTTACACTCATCAAAATGTAGGACTAGGCCATAACCGCCTAAGTATAATCGACCTGTCGGAAAGGGGCGCGCAACCTATGCATTCACATTCCAATCGATATGTTATTGTTTACAACGGCGAAGTTTATAATTCAACCGAAGTAGCGGCAGAACTGAAGTTCAATCTTTCACCCAATTTTAATTTTAAGTCCTCAACAGATACTGAAGTTATTTTAGAAGCCTTTGCCCAACAGGGAATAAATGGCGTAAATAATTTGAACGGGATGTTTGCTTTTGCAATTTATGATAAAGAACTTGAAGAGCTGTATTTATTTCGCGACAGAATCGGAATTAAACCTGTTTATTATTATTGGGACGGGTTAAATTTCGCTTTCTCGTCGGAGATAAAGACTTTAAAAAAAATAAAAAAATTAAACCTTAAAGTAAATCATTCGGTAATTCCTCAATATCTGAATTTAGGTTACATCCCCTCTCCCTATTGCATTTATGAAAATTGTTATAAACTTGAACAAGGTCATTATATTAAAATAGGCAAACATACTTTTGAAAATAAAAAATTCTGGGGACTGACTTCATCTTTAACAAACAAAACTATTAACAACGAAAAACAAGCTACCGTTCTGATATCCGAATTATTAGCCAGTTCTATCCAATACCAATTAAAAAGTGATGTTCCCTATGGTGTTTTTTTAAGCGGCGGTATAGACTCCAGTCTGGTAGCCGCCAATGCCGCTAAATTATCTGGAACTAAAATAAACACGTTCTCCATCGGTTTTGAAAATCAGCAATTCAATGAAGCCGTGTATGCTAAAAAAATAGCAAATTTTCTGGGTACAAACCACTATGAGTTTACGGTTACCACCAACGAGGCTATCCAAACATTAGATGATTATATGGAAGCTTACGGGGAGCCCTTTGCCGATTCGTCCGGCATTCCCACCCTTTTAGTTTCTAAACTCGCAAAAAAATATGTTACGGTAGCTCTTTCGGGCGAAGGAGGAGATGAACTTTTTCACGGGTACGGCGCATATAAATGGGCGAAAAGGTTAGATAATTATTTTATTCATCACGGCAGATTTCTTTTATCAGGAATCTTAAAAAACACTTCTTCTCCCAGAAATAAGCGTGCAGCGAACATGTTTAATTACACAGATAAAAAGAATTTACGCTCACATATATTTTCTCAGGAACAATACTTCTTTACTGCAAATGAAATAACATATAATCTGCTTAAAAGTGGAAAAAACTCTGCTTTAATCTTTAATATGCTTGAGTACACCGACAAGGCTTTTGCTGAAAGTATTTCTGTTATTGAAAATACAAGAAAATTATTTCCCGAAGAAAAGCAAGCCTTGTATGATTTGCAATATTATTTGCCGGATAATCTATTGGTGAAAGTGGACAGGGCAAGTATGTTTCATTCATTAGAAACTCGGGTTCCTTATTTAGACCACCGGCTCGTAGAACAGGCAATTAATATACATGTAAAATTAAAAAACAACCCTACACCAAAATATATCTTAAAGGAAATATTATATCAGTACATTCCTAAGCCTTATTTTGACAGGCCAAAACAGGGATTTTCTATTCCCCTGAAGCACTGGCTCAATAAAGAAATGTCTTTTCTTATTGATGATTATCTGAACGAAAAGGTCATTGAGGAAGTTGGCATCATTAATTATGATTATTCAAAGGAATTATTAACCCGTTTCAGAAACGGAGAAAGTCACTTATTTCAAAGATTATGGCTGCTGATAAATTTACACAGGTGGTTTGTTAAAAACGTACTTTAGTTCGGCTTTGTTTCTCATAAAGATGACGGAGAATAAATAATCCGGATACAAAAAAAGGCAATTCCGGTATTCGTAGCCTTACCAATGAACCGAAATTTGCTACTGTTAAACCTACAGAAAAAGCAAAGAACAATGAAAATAACATTGCAAATAAAAGCATGGGATGTTTGCGTACCAATAAAAAAAATCCAAATACTTTTAACCGAATTAATAAAAATACAGTCAAGACAAGTAGATATGTATTTTCCAGCGATGAAATAAACATCACCAAATTCTTTACATCCCATAGTCCCGGCCTGAAGATTCCGGAAAATATAGCCATAGGTGCTTTGGTGGCAATATCCGCTGTACTAGCGTCAAAATCACCTATATCATAAGTATTTCCGCCATAATAATCCGCTTTCATATCTTTCTGAACAATAACTGCTCTGTCCAAAACGGTATCCAATTTATAAATACCCAATGAATCTCCCATATTGATTAATGATAAATAGGCTATAAAGCCGCCCAAAAACAAAAAAAAAGGAGCTACCATAAATCGCAAAGTAGCATTTTCTATTTTCTTTATTTGTTGATTACTAAGCCATAAAATAGAACCAGGAAGCAAAGCAAAAAATATATACGGCTTAATCGAAAGAATTATAAATGCTGCTATTACAATTTGAATAAAATATATTGCTTTTCTTTTCTTTTTTATAAAAAAATAATAAAAAGAATAGGTAAACCAACCTACGGCGGATAAAGTGAACGAATCCTTCATTATACCAGACCCCCAAAAAATACATGAAGGAATAAATAATATGGCAATAGCAAGCTCCTTTTTCAATGAAGGAAATTCTTCAATAAATGTCTTATATAGTTTCCAAACCCCGGTAAAACTTAAAATTCCTGTAACCACAGCGCAGGCAAAATAGGAATTTAAACTAACAGCCATAATCGGAATCAAAAGCCTTACTACAAAAAAAGAATTTACATCCTTATGGTGATAAACCGGATATCCCGTATTATCATTAAAAAAAGAATAATCACTGTTATCCTTGATATTTCCGAACCAACCATGAATAAAATCTGATTTATTTTCAAAAAAGAGATTTATATATGCCCTGCTACTTTCAAAATAATTAATTGTGTCTCCTCCTTTATAATAAAAAAAATAAACCAGTCCCAAAGCCATAGCACCACCAATTTTTGCCAGTAAAGCAGCTTTAAAATATTTATATTCAGGATTGGAATAAAGATTTTTCTTTTGAATATAATTGGTCACAAACCAAGCTATAAAAATATAAATCGGTGGTAATAAAACATCAAAAATTGAAAGATCATCCAACATGCTTTATTATAAATAAGATATTAGTTTCGTCTTCAATAATTTGTTATTATCCCAAAAGCCTTAATGTTTTTGCAATATTCCAGTATAAATATACTAATTTTGCGCTATATTTTATGCCTGCTCAACTTATATTTATTTCCATCGACGGAATGACCGACCCCTTGGGGCAATCTCAGGTTATACCTTACCTTACCGGGTTGGCCGAAAAAGGTTTTAACATTACTGTTATCAGCTGCGAAAAGAAAGCCAATTTTACCTTAAATCAGAAGCAGATATCCCAACACCTTGAAAATGCCGGTATAAAATGGAGATATTGTTTTTACAGCCAAAAAATACCCGTTCTTTCGCAAAGAGGAAATTTACAGAAACTAAAAGCACTTGCTGTTACTGAGGTAAAAAAAACAGGTAAAAAAACACTTGTTCACTGCCGTAGTTATTTACCTGCCCTGATTGGATTGTACCTCAAAAAAAAATACGACACCAAATTTATTTTTGACATGCGGGGTTTTTGGGCCGATGAACGTGTTGAAGGAAAAATATGGAAATTAAAAAATCCGGTACACAAAACAGCCTATAAATACTTTAAACGCAAAGAAAAAGAATTGATTGCAAAGGCAGATTATACCGTAACATTAACTGAAAATGCTAAAAACATTGTAAATAAATGGAATTCCGAAAAAAAAATAAAAATTGAAGTGATACCATGCTGTACCGACCTGTCCCATTTTAAAATCTGGAACGAAGAAGAGAAATTATCCGTTCGGAAAAAACTGCATCTCGGCGCTGATGCTTTTGTTTTAGGTTATCTCGGTTCTTTAGGTACCTGGTATATGCTTGATGAAATGCTTGATTTTTTTATTGAATTTCAGAAAGTGAACCCCGCATCCGTATTATTATTCATCACGCATGATAAGCCTGAACAAATTTTAAAAGCCGCCCTGAAAAAAAATATAAGAAAAAATTGTATCCTGATACAATCAGCCGTAAGGAAAGAAGTGCCCGAGTATGTGTCGACGTTTAACGCCGGCCTTTTTTTTATAAGGCCCACTTTTTCCAAAAAAGGGTCATCACCTACCAAAATGGCCGAGATACTTGCCTGCGGCATACCCGTAATTACAAACAGTGGTATTGGCGACAGTGATGAAATTATTTCTGAAAGTGCGTGCGGAATTGTTTTAGATAATTTCACGGTTAAAAATTACCAAACGGCTATTAACGATTTTAGTAAAATCAACCGGAACGATCCTGAATTTTTAAGGACGGTGGCTAAAAAATATTTTTCTCTTGAAAAAGGAGTTTCATCATACGAAAAAATTTATCGCTATCTCTCAGGCGGATAAAGATAAGGCATTACCGTCATCTTCCAAACCCCGTATGCCTTTCCAGTAAGATGCACACCATCTTCAATCAATAAATCTTTAAGATATCCGCTATGCAAAAAGGGTGAGTAAAGATTTATAAAAACCACACCCTTCTTTTCCGCCAACTTTTTAAGGTTTCGGTTTTGTTCACACACTTTTTCATTTACATATTTATCGCTGACAAATATGCCGGGGCGGTACATAATAACCGGTAAATTACTTTGAATATAAATTTTTGTTATGGGGCTTTCTTCCTGAATTCTATT
>DATMMV010000174.1:0-19939 GCA_035569635.1 Bacteroidia bacterium
TGAGGTTAAAGCCGCGATGGAAGGTATGTTAGCGCCTGAGTTTGTAGAAAAAATTACTTGCAACATCGAAATACGCGAAGTATTTAATATTACCAAAGTGGGTACCATTGCGGGTTGTTACGTACTTGACGGAAGAGTAAACCGCAACACCAAAGTACGTATCATTCGTGACGGAATTGTAATTCACAGCGGAAGCTTAGGTTCTTTAAAACGCTTTAAAGACGATGTGAAAGAAGTTGTATCCGGCTACGAATGCGGATTGAACATTGAAGGCTTTAACGATATTAAAGCGGGCGATATTATTGAAGGTTACGAAATGGTGGAAGTAAAAGCCAAATTGTAAACTCAAAATCCATTTAACAAAAAACCCCGCTCATTCGAACGGGGTTTTTGTTTTATTAAATTCAATTTTATTTATTCACTTTTTTAGCAAGGTCAGTTCCTGCTTTAAATTTTACCACTTTTTTAGCGGCAATTTTAATTTCTTTTCCTGTTTGAGGATTGCGGCCTGTGCGGGCAGCGCGTTTAGAAATAGAGAAAGAACCGAAACCTACTAATGCGATACGGTCGCCTTTCTTTAAAGATTTTTCGATAGCGTCAACAGCGGCATCTAAAGCGCGGCCTGCATCTGCCTTGGTTAATTTTGCGTTTGCCGAGATAGCGTCAATTAATTCTGCTTTGTTCATGTTTTTTGGTTTTAGGGTTAAACAATTAATTTTTTAGAGGAAACAAATGTAATGCAAGAAGCCGGTTTGCCAAATGAGGTTACCCCTTTATGTTGAAAAAATGATTTTTTGTTGATAAAAACGCCCCGAAACGCCCATGCAGCAAGGGTTTCAGAGGCATCACAAAACCTGGTAAGACAACGTACTGTATAGAGCTAAACACAAGGACTTCGACATCTCCCGCGGCGGAACAATCTGATAACGTATTCTAAACTTTTACTATTATATAAATTGGGTATTGTCGGCGAAAGTATAACCACGAAGAAATTCTTCAGTGCTCATGCGCTTTTTACCTTCCATTTGCAATTCAGTAATATGAATAAACCCATCCGCGCAAGCGATTTTCAAACTTTTTTTTCCGTCGCATTGCACCGCACTTGGCTTCAATTGATGATTGCTATTTTCAAATACAACTGAGTAAATTTTAAACGCTGTTTTTTTATCGCCATCATGTAATTCCGTCCACGCGCAAGGGTATGGAGAAAGCCCGCGTATTAAATTATTTATTTCCACGCCTGTTCTGGTCCAATCAATTTTACAATTCTCTTTAAATATTTTCGGTGCATGCCTGATTTCTTCTCCCGGTTTTAATAAAGCATTCTGTTCTTTTAAAACAACATTGCCTTCTTCAATTATTTTTACTGAACGTAATAGTAATTCCGCTCCTTTCATCATCATTACATCATGCAATTGCCCTGCATTCATCTCTTCAGTTATAGTAATTTTATCCTGTAATAAAATACTTCCGGTATCAATTTCGTGTTTTAATTTAAAAGTAGTTACACCCGTTTCTTTATCACCATTAATAATTGCCCAGTTAATCGGCGCTGCGCCGCGGTAATGCGGTAAAAGTGAACCGTGTAAATTATACGTCCCCATTTTCGGCATATTCCAAACTGTTTCCGGCAGCATTCTGAACGCGACAACAACTTGTAAATCGGCATTCAGTTCCTTTAGTTCTTTTATAAAACTTTCTTCTTTTAAATTTGCAGGTTGCAACACTTTTAAATTATGTGTAACAGCAAATTGTTTTACCGCGCTTTGTTGCAATTGTTGTCCCCGCCCGGCAGGTTTATCCGGCGAAGTAACCACACCTACAATATTATAGTTGTTTTTTACCAATATTTCGAGAGACGCCACCGCGAAGGCGGGAGTTCCCATGAAGACGATACGCATGGCGTAAAAGTAACAAGTTTAAAGGAAAAGCTTAAAGAATTTTACTCAACCTTAGACATCGGATTGGCCAGGTTCTGATAAGAGGTCAAATCCATCTTAATAGAGCCGAACATAATTTTTGCCTGCGCCCTTAAAGGAATATGGTTTTTATCGTCAGTAATCCAGACATTCAAATCTTCTTCTTTCTTAAAAATCCTTCCTGTTTGTATAATAGGCCTGAATTTTATGCAACGGAATTTTCCTAAATCTGTACTTATGGTTTCTTTACCAACGTATTTAATTTTTAAAGTCCACACTTGTTTATCAACAAAACTCGGAATGGTAAAAACATCCCCTTCTTTTGCATTTGTAAAGTCAATGTTGCGTGCATAGTAAAAAGAAGAAAGCATATCCTGAATTCCAACCGGAACATCACAGGTTTTGCCCTCGCCTATATCTACTTTTTTAGTGTAATGATTAAATAAATAATCCTGATTGATGATATAACCCCCTTCGTTGCAACGACGCACAAAATACCAGGGTACCATCGCATCTTTATCCAGGTACGTTTCGTAACGGTCTTTCACTTTAAAAAACCAATCAAAACTTCCTTTTGAATATCCGTTCCCTACAATGTGATAAACTTTTCTTCCACCGATTTCTTTTATTTCAGGCAGTACTTCTAAAACGGCAACACCGGCATCCATAAAACCATAATGTAAACGGTAGCTTAACGACTCACCTGTTTTAAAAGCCTCATTGTTCATATCAGGCAAATCTATCGTCCTGCCCTGAACAACCGGAGCTTCAGGAATTTCGTAAAGAGCCGTTTTATCAGGAGTGAAAAAGAAAAAAGCAGAGGCTACGAAAGGTATCGCCACCAACACTGATTTCTTATAAATTGAGGTTTTCATGTCATTAATACTGCAAAACAAATGCCAGACTAAATTAGTGAAAATCACCCGCAAAATCAAGTATTTTAGCCCTTTGGGCCAGAAGAGATTGAAAAAGAGAGGGGTTTGATTTCTTAATACCCTTCAGGCGAAAAGTCCCCAACATTTTCTTTTTAAAGGCAGAGTAATTTAACCCAAAAATTCCACAAAGCCCTTTAATGGCCGCAAAAATTAAAAGTGCTTTCCAGTTTCTGAATATGAGCCACACTATAAGCAATTCTATTAAAAACAAAATATTAAGTAAAATAGCGCCGGTGCCAAAAAGTACCGAAGCTTTGAATTCGATATCTTTTACTTTTTTAGCAGTAATTCTTTGTGCCAGATAATAGGGAACAAAATTCAAAAATTTTCCAACCAAGTAAACAGGAAAACCAAGTATAAGTAAAAATATATTTGCAAAATTTAAAAGGCTTTCATTTTTTGCGGCACGATAAATTAAATGATCACGCAATTTTAGTTCGTGTATTTGTTTGTAGTAAAAATCCACTTCTTTTCTGAAAGATTCAACCTCCTGCGGTTTTTCTTCTGTAAGTTTATTAAGCCGTTCAATAATGAAATCCCAATATTTTTGCTGGTCTTCGGGGCTATTGTAATTTAATTTACGGACATCTATAAATTGCTTTTTTAAAATTTCCTGCAATTGCTCTATCACCAAATCATTTTCTTTATGTTTGAGAGAAGGAACCAGTGGCCTCATTCTTTCTTCGAGTAGAGCAGTTAATTTGTTGATAGCAATTGCCGGCTGTACTTTATAATCTTCATAAAAATCTTTTACTAAAATAGGCTCGCCAATATTAAAAAAAACATAACTGCGGAATTTTTCGGGTTCGGAATAATTAATTCCTACAGGAAGAATCTTTAATTCCTGATCTCCCCCCTGTTCCAAATACCCGAAAGACATTTTCGCCGTACCCTTTTGTATCGGGCGCAATCTTCTTTCTTTTATACTCAGACCCTCTGCAAAGACCATTATTTTTTTTCCTTTATCAAGGAGTTTGTAAGTTATTTTAAATGAGTCGAGGTTTTTCTTTACAGTTTCATAACCTCCGTCGCGCAGGCGGTAAATAGGTACAATACCCATAGATTCTAATAACACCGTAACCAGGCCCTTCTTAAAAGCATCTCCACGAGCCATATAATAAGTGCGCGGATAAAACAAAAAAGTAGCGAATGCAATGGGATCCATAAACGCGTTGGGATGGTTCATGGCAATAAACATCGGCCCTTTTTGACGAATATGTTCACTTCCTTTTATCTTTTGCCGTTTAAAGAAAAGATGAAAACAATAAAATAAAGTATTTCGGAGGAAGTACCAGAGCATAGAAAATTTACGACCTTGAGATTTACAATTTGTAGATTTAAACCGTTACCTGTTTATTCTGAAGAACTGTTTCAATTTTTTTCATCACTTCGTCCGTCAGCAGAGATAATACATCTATAGCTTTTAAATTATCCCCCAATTGTTCTGCACGGGAAGCCCCCAAAATAGCCGTACTTACATTCGGATTTTTTAATACCCAGGCAATTGCCAAACGATTAAGCGGGACACCTAAATCATCCGCAATCTTTTTCAATTTTTTTACTTTCTCGTGATTTTCTTTTGCCTCTTCACCTGTAATTCTTTCTTTCAGCCATTCCATTCCGGGGCGGTGAACTCGCGTATCCAGGGGATTTGCATCAATATACTTACCGGTTAACAAACCCGATGCAAGCGGCGACCAGATTGTTGTGCCCATTCCTTTTTGATAACAAGGCTTGTATTCTGTTTCAAAGCGCTCGCGGTGCAACATATTGTATTGAGGTTGCTCCATAGTCGGAAGCGTTAAATAAAGTTCATTCGCAATCTTGTAAGCTTGCAGAATTTGTTCTGCGCTCCACTCACTGGTACCCCAGTATAAAATTTTTCCCTGCTCAATAAGTGTATGCATGGCGCGTACCGTTTCTTCAATGGGCGTATTGGGATCGGGGCGGTGACAAAAATATAAATCGAGGTAATCTACTCTTAATCGCTTCAATGCAGCATGACAAGCTTCCATTACGTGTTTTCGGCTAAGCCCGCTTTGGTTGGGGAGTTTGCCCCCCCAGAAAACTTTACTCGAAATAATATAAGAAGTGCGGTCCCATCCGCTTCTCTGCAGAATATTCCCCATTACAATTTCCGACTTACCGCCGGCGTATGCTTCCGCATTATCAAAAAAATTTATACCGTTATCGTATGCCAGTCGCATACATTGTTCAGCAACACCGTCATCTATCTGTGCACCAAAAGTTACCCACGAACCAAACGAAAGTGCGCTTACCTGTAAACCTGAGTTTCCTAATCTGCGGTATTCCATAAAATGAATTTTTACAAAGATACGATTTATGGGCGCACCTTGGTATATCTCCGAAAACGGACTCACCCCTGCTTCTCTTCGCTGAAGCGAAGGTATGAAGCGGTCCCCTCTCTACCGGTAGAGAGGGATAAGAGGGTGAGTCATTTTACAGCGTTTAAAACCGGAACAATAATTGCATTACAACAATTACTATTTTTTGTACCTTAACCCTCTTAAAGATTAACTATGAAACGTCTCTTTTTTATTTTCAATTTTACATTCTTAATTCTTAATTCTGTATTCCCGCAGGCCAATATGCCTCCAGGCACTTATACTTCTACCAATAAAAAAGCCATCAAAAATTTTGAAGAGGGAAAAAAATATTACGAAATACATAAGGACGCCGAAGCTGAAAAATGTTTATTAAAAGCCATCGATGAAGACAAAACTTTTGTAGAGCCACACATCGCACTTGCTTATCTGTATATGGAGCAAAACAAAAAATTGTTAGGCATACAACATTTTAAAACCGCTTTAGAATTGAATTCCAAATTTTTTCCGCGTTGCTTTTTTGATTTGGCGCTAGCGCAATTAATGGTAGGTGAATACGAAGAGGCTCAGAAAAATTTAGAAACTTATTTAAAATTAGACCGGGTTAATCCCACTACAAAAGAACAGGCACAAAAATATTTGAAAACTTCCAAATACGGAGCCATGGCAGTAAAAAACCCGAAACCGTTTAAGCCCGTTAATTTAGGAAAGGGAGTAAACTCGCCCGATTACGAATATTTCCCCTCTATCACCGCAGATGGAAAAACCTTATACTTTACCCGTAATTACAGAAAAAACGGGCAAGACGCGCAGGAAGATTTCTTTGTTAGCCAAAAAGTAAATGATGTTTGGCAAACAGCAACTCCTGTTGATGAAATTAATAGTGCGGGAAATGAAGGCGCGCCGAGTATTTCTGCCGACGGGCAATATATGTTTTACGCCAGTTGCGTGAATATGTACGGAAATTACGGAGATGAAACACGTAAAGGTTACGGAAGCTGCGATATTTTTTTCGC
This sequence comes from Bacteroidia bacterium, assembly GCA_035569635.1. Classification (GTDB taxonomy): domain Bacteria; phylum Bacteroidota; class Bacteroidia; order B-17B0; family Aurantibacillaceae; genus PALSA-968. The sequence continues at coordinate 6,216 of DATMMV010000174.1, forward strand.
ACAGCAAATTAACGGGAAATGGACGCATCCGCAAAATATCGGCCCTCCCGTGAATACGGCCAATTGGGAAACACAACCTTCTTTTTCTTCGGATGGAAAAACACTTTATTTTATCAGAGGAATTGTTACCCGTGAAGGAATAAAAGACCAGGATATTTATATGAGCGAGATTGATCCTGATGGAAAATTCGGACAACCTGTAAAATTAGGCCCGAACATAAATACACCCGGCATTGAAGAATCGGTTTATATACATCCTGATAACCAGACTTTGTATTTTACGTCTGACGGGCATGATGAAACTATGGGAGGCCTCGATATTTATTTAAGTCGAAGGCAGCCTGATGGCACCTGGGGACTTGCAATTAATTTGGGGTACCCGATTAATACATATAATGATGAAAATAGTTTATTGGTTGACCCCTCGGGACAAGTGGCTTATTTTGCAAGCGACCGTGAAGGAGGTTTTGGCGGACTGGATTTATACGGATTTGAATTACCGGCTGATGTAAGGCCAACACCAATAACTTTTATTAAAGGAAAAGTTTTTGATATAAAAACAAAAACTCCGCTCGACGCGAATGTGGAAGTAATTGACTTGGAAACACAGAAAACAGTAGTGCGCTCTTTCTCAAATACCAAAGGGGAATTCTTGACTGTACTTACTGCCGGGAAAAATTATTTGGTAAATGTAAGTCGCGAAAAATATTTGTATTACTCGGATAATTTCAGTTTAAAAAATGTGGTAACCGATTTTAATAAACCTTTTATTTTAGAAATTCCATTACAGCCCATTGATACCGGCGTTGCCATCGAATTAAAAAATATTTTCTTCGACGTGGATAAATTTGATTTAAAGCCCGAATCGAAAGCGGAGTTAGAAAAATTGGTTTCATTTTTAAAAGACAATCCTAAATTGCGCATTGAAATAAGCGGGCACACCGACAACGACGGAAATAAAAAAGCCAACCAATTACTTTCACAAAACCGCGCTAAAGCCGTATATGATTATTGTGTCGCTCAGGGTGTTGTTGCCGCACGCTTAATTTTTAAAGGCTATGGTGATGGCAAACCCAAAGTGCCAAATACCTCTGTTGAGAATAAAGCCAAAAACCGCAGGACAGAGATTAAGATTATAGGGAAGTAAAATTCCCCTTGCTTTTATCGGTATTTATTCTAATTTAGCTTACCGAATCTTCCCGCAATGAAAAAATTTTTATTTTATCTATTTCTTGTTGCTGCAACAAATTTGTTTGCACAAACAACCATCATCAGCACCAATATAACTGCCGAACAGGTAATGAAGGGCAATTACAATCCGGCTACTTATTTACCAAGCACCATTCTTAACCGCCCTGACACCATTTCTAAAGGAGTTAATGCACGCATATCGCCTGACTCATTAAAAAGCACCATTATTAAACTTGCGGGTTTTCATAATCGGAATACGGGCTCAGACACTATTTCTTCTATGAAGGGCATAGGTGCGGCGCGCCGTTGGGTTTATTCAAAGTTTCAGCAATACGGCGCTAATAACCAAAATCGTTTACTTACTTCCTATTTGCAATTCGCGCAACCCATTTGTGCCGCAGCTCAACACAGGAATATTTTTGCCGTGTTACCGGGCATTGATACTTCTGATAAATCCATAATTATTATTGAGGGGCATTTAGACAGTCGCTGTGAAGTGCTTTGCGATACCGCTTGTAAAGCCGAAGGAGTTGAAGATAACGCCAGCGGCATAGCGCTTGTTTTAGAACTTGCCCGGGTAATGAGCAAATACAGTTATAATAACACCATTGTGTTTTTAGTAACCATAGGCGAAGAACAAGGGCTTTACGGCGCCTTAGCATTTGCTCATTATGCACAACAAAACGGAATTACAATAAAAGGCGTAATGAATAATGATGTTATTGGCGGCGTTATTTGCGGACAAACTTCTTCGGCACCCGGTTGCCCCGGATTAAATAATATCGATAGCACACACGTTCGTTTATTTTCGGCGGGCTCCTTTAATTCTCCTCACAAAGGACTTTCCCGCTTTATTAAATTAGAATATAAAGAAGAATTACTTTCATCGGTAAATATTCCGATGACTATTTCGGTAATGAGTCCTGAGGACAGGACTGGTCGTTCGGGAGACCACATTCCTTTCCGCCAGTTAAATTATACGGCCATGCGATTAACTTCTGCCAACGAACATGGTAATGCCAATGTAAGCAGCGGAACTTATACCGACCGGCAACACAGTGTACGTGATACTTTAGGCGCGGATACAAACAGTGATATGGATGTAGATAGTTTTTTTGTTTCTTTTACTTATCTTGCCCGCAATGCTGTAATTAACGGAAATGCCGCAGGAATGATGGGCGTTGGCCCGAGACAACCTGATATTTCATTGACATCTGCCGGCCCTAATTCGATGCGCATACAAATCATACAGCAAACACAATACAACCAATACCGTATTGGGGTAAGAAGCACAACCAACGATTGGGATTCTGTTTATACAATGACAGGTGCTTTAGTAGATACTATTTTTAATCTTGCACCCGGATTCTATTATGTAAGCGCGATGTCGGTTGATACTAATTTTATTGAAAGCCTTCCCTCACCTGAGTATGTTATATCTTTTGTAGGAATAAATGAGTTTGGCGCCGTAAAGAAAAATATTGAGCTGCTGCAAAACAAACCCAATCCTTTTGACGAGGCAACATTCATTTCTGTACTGGTAAATGAAAATACGCCCAACCATAATGCGCACATTGTAATTAAAGATTTAAAAGGGCTTGAATTAAAAAAGATTCCGATCGATTTGCACCCCGGCATAAACGAAATATTGTATGAACACGGATATGGCGTTACCGGAGTTTTCATTTATTCACTTGTTATTGACGGGCGCGAAGTACAGAGTAAAAAGATGAGTTTTGTGAATTAAAGATAAAGTGTTCGGATTACAAAACTACAGAACGGATATTAAGATTATAAGGAAGTAATTAAAACATCAGGTTCTCTCCTTTATCTCTGATAATTTACCGCGAAAAAAAATCTGTTTACCTCAGTATTTCCGTTTATAACCTCATTTGTGATTAATTGTTTCGAATCTACCATATCTTTAAATTATCAAATCACATAATCATGAAAAAAAATTTACTTTTTATTTTATTACTTTTTATTGGACAAGTAAATGCTCAGATTTGTTTCGGCACAGCTACCAGCTTTACAGCAGGCTCTCATCCCGGTTCAATTATACATGCAGATTTTAACGGAGATGGAAATACGGATGTGGCCTCGACTAATTATAGTTCCAATAATATATCCATATTATTTGGAACAGGTACTGGCAGTTTTGGATCCGCTACTAATTTTTCGGTGGGCACCAATCCCTGTTCTATAACAAGTGCAGATTTTAATGGCGACGGTAAAGTTGATTTGGCTGTGGTCAACAGGTGGTCAAACAATATATCTATATTGCTGGGTTCCGGTAACGGAAGTTTCGGTTCCACTACAAATTATACCGTGGGAACAACTCCTTTCGGTATAGTCAGTGCCGATTTTAATGCCGATGGAAAAATTGATTTAGCAGTAGCAAATGCCAATTCAAACAATGTATCCGTTTTATTAGGTACCGGCACGGGGAGTTTCGGATCAATTACAAACTTTACCGTAGGTACGGGGCCTTATTCAATTATCGAGGCGGATTTAAACGGAGATGGAAAAATTGATCTGGCTACAGCTAATAATACTTCAAATAATATTTCTGTATTATTAAGTACAGGGGCAGGAAGTTTTGGAACTGCAACGAATTTCTCTGCCGGAAGCTCACCTAATTCATTAACCGTTGCCGATTTTAACGGCGACTCAAAATTGGACCTTGCGGTTGGTAATGGCGTTACCGCTTTTATGGGGTCTGTATTGTTGGGCACAGGAACGGGTGGTTTTTTAGCTCCTAGCAGTTTTACAATTGGTGGCCCAAGCCCTAGTGACGTAGTAAGTGCTGATTTCGACGGAGATAATAAAGCTGATATCGCAACTACCAATAGTACTTTATCTGTACTTTCCGGAAACGGCTCGGGTAGTTTTAGCCCTACCACAGATTTCACTGTGAGCTCCAGTCCGAGTGGCGTAACCTGTGCTGATTTTAATAATGATGGTAAAATTGATTTTGCAACAGCCAACCCAAGTTCGGGTGATATCTCAATACTATTAAATTGTACGCCAACACCAACCTGTGTTGCTTCGGTTACGGATTCTCTATTTAATATATCGCCTTTAAATTGGGGGATTTTACCTCACTACTCTTCTCAAGTAACGAATGCTATTTGGCATTGGGGCGATGGTTCTTCTACTAATGGACTTTATCCCAGTCATACATATACCGCAGCCGGTAGATATTCTATTTGCGCAATCGTTTATACCTCCTGTGGAGATTCTGCAAACACTTGCAGGAATGACAGCATTTATCGTATTGCCAATAGCGCTTCAATGGTTCAGGTTAATATTCTTCAAAACACTTCGGGTATAAGTTTTTCGCAAACAATCAACAATCCGGCGTTATATCCCAACCCGGCAACGAATCAGATTACCATAAAATCAGTTACTGAATTGGGGTTGATTAAAATTTTTAATTCTTTGGGAGAAATTTCATTTGAAATGAAAAGCAAAAACACAATTGAACAAATAAATTTAAATGAATTACCTCGCGGAATTTACATCATATTTGTACAAGGTAAATACAGCAAGTTATTTAAAGACTAACTTTTCCGCTCTATCTGCGCGCCTAAAGCCTGCAAGCGTTTATCAATATGCTGGTAACCGCGGTCAATCTGGTTGATGTTAAACATCACGCTCTTGCCTTTGGCACTTAACGCAGCAATTAAAAGAGAAACTCCGGCGCGTATATCCGGCGATGCCATTTGTATACCGCGTAATTGCGACTTGCGATCTAAGCCCATTACAACAGCACGGTGCGGGTCGCATAAAATAATCTGCGCACCCATATCAATCAGTTTATCTACAAAAAACAAACGGCTCTCAAACATTTTTTGGTGTATCAAAACATTTCCGCGCGCTTGCGTTGCCGTTACCAATGCGATACTTATTAAATCCGGACTAAAACCCGGCCACGGCGCATCAGAAACAGTTAAAATACTTCCGTCGATAAATGTATCAATCTCGTAATGTTCCTGCGCCGGTATATGTAAATCATCGCCTTTTAATTCCATTTTAATTCCAAGGCGCTGAAATATTCCGGGCACACAACCCAATCGCGGATAAGCAACATTCTTAATTGTAATGTCACTTTGCGTTACCGCTGCCATTCCGATAAAAGAGCCAATCTCAATCATATCCGGCAGCAAACGGTGTTTAGTACTTCCTAATTTTTTTACTCCTTCTATCGTCAGCAAATTAGAACCCACTCCCGTAATCTTAGCACCCATGTGGTTAAGCATGTCGCACAATTGTTGCAAGTATGGTTCGCTTGCAGCGTTATAAATGGTTGTAACTCCTTCGGCTAACACAGCAGCCATCACAATATTCGCAGTTCCGGTTACCGATGCTTCATCCAGCAACATATAACCGCCACGTAAATTTTTACCTTCTACTTTATAAATTTCATTTACCTCGTCGTAAATAAATTCGGCTCCCAATTTTTCAAATCCTAAAAAGTGCGTATCCACTCTTCTTCTTCCTATTTTATCTCCACCCGGCTTCGGCATATACGCTTTTCCGAAACGAGCCAGCATAGGGCCAACCACCATTACCGAACCACGTAAACTTCCACCCTTTTTCTTAAACTCAGGTGATACAATAAAATCCACATTCACATCATCGGCCTGAAAAGTGTATTCTTCATGCCCGGTTTTTTCCACCTTTACTCCCAGATCTTTTAAAAGATCTATGAGCTTCATAATGTCTATAATTTCGGGTATGTTACCAATGGTAACTTTTTCGGAGGTAAGAAGGACAGCGCATATAACCTGTAATGCTTCGTTTTTTGCGCCCTGCGGAATGATTTCGCCTTTTAATTGCTTTCCGCCAATAACTTCAAAAATGGCCATAGAATCTATTTACGTTTAAAATTCTTATGATGTTTTTTATGATGCTTTTTATGCCCACCTTGTCCGTGTCCGCCACCCGGGTTTACATTTCTTTTCACCAAATCCTGCGAGTCGGTCAATTTTTCTCCGTCGTTCATTTTTATTTTTCCGTCAGATAATTCCAACAGATGTGCAAAAATTACATCGTCTTGTACCGCGTCTTTATTCCAGGTTAAGTACGATTTTTTTAATTGCGTGGCCACAATGCGTTTCAAATATTCCTTTTCGTCGCCTTCTTTAAAATCTTTTGCTTTCTGAATAATTTCCTCAATTAATTTTCCGTAGTGACGGTATTTTATTTTTCCGCTGGGGTAACTAACTTTTTCGGGTTTGGTATCAAAAGTTTCAGCAGATGGTTTCGGATACGGGCTGTCTACATCCAATTTAAAACTAGAAATGATAAACAAGTGGTCCCACAGCTTATGCGTAAAATCAGGCACATCACGCAAATGCGGATTTAACTGCCCCATAATTTGTATAATCGCTTTTGCGCATTTGTTACGCTCCTCTTTATTTTCTAATGTGCAGCAATAATCCACCATGCCCTGCACATTGCGGCCATACTCGGGTATAATTAAATGAGGTAATTGCGTGTTGTAAGTTAGTCCTTCTTGCATAAGGCGGTATTTTGGGTAAAGTTAGGGTTTTTCATTGGTTTTAACAAGGGTTTTAGAGGGTGGTATTTTGGGCGTTACCCCGAATAAAGTGCGTGTTCCAATGAGTATTTATGGCGGGGTCGGGCTTTACATTACAAGTCCTCGCTCCCAACAGCTCACTGCGGGCTTTCCATTGCAATCCCTAACGCAAATACAACATGTTCTAAACTAAAAATGTTTAACCACATTGGAACATAAATTTGTTAGCGTGAAGGATATATTAGGAAAATAAATTTCTTACTTAGAGCCCTCTGTGAAACTATTTTTGTACCGGTTCTATCCCTGACTATGTACCTATGTGGTTTTTCCTTCTCATTTTACACAAAACGCTTTAACTTTTCGTTCTTTTTTGCATCTCACATCCTGAAACTTTAGATTTTTAACTTCAAACTTTTTAACTTTGCCCATGCAAAAAATCCTTTTCGTTTGCCTTGGTAACATCTGCCGTTCGCCGGTAGCCGAAGGCATTATGCTTCATTTAATTGATCAACATAGTTTGCAAAATAAATTTACAGTTGACTCAGCCGGAACAGCTGGCTATCACATCGGCGAAGCACCCGACAAAAGAACCGTTCTCAATGCTAAAAAAAACGGCGTTGATTTAAGCAAACTTCGGGCGCGCAAATTTTCGACAAACGATTTTGATGCCTTCGATAAAATATTTGTTTTGGACGAAAATAATTTTCGTGACGTAATATCCCTGACAAAAAATAAAAACCACCATCAAAAAATTGATTATTTGCTTAACGTATCTTTTACAGGCAAAAACCTGTCCGTACTCGACCCCTATTATGGTACCGAAACAAATTTCCAGGAAGTCTTTACATTGGTATACAATGCCTGCCAAAAATTAATTGAGCCGCATATTAAATAAAAAGGTTAATTTTAAAAGATGAATCCGCGCAACGTTACATACCTGTTTTTATTCTTACTTGTTGCACCTTGCTTTTCATTTTCTCAAAACAAAAAAATCGATTCGCTCCGTAACGTATATCAAACATCTCCTTCCGATACCGACAAGGTAAACGCAGGCCTTGCACTCAGCCGGCAATTGCTTAAAATGAGCAAAAACCCCGAAGCGCTTAAACTTTGCAAAGAGATTCAGGAAAAATGTGAATCCGCTTTAAAAAACGTCAATTCAAAAACAAAAAAGTTTTACAAAAAAAATTACGCGGCAACTTTTAATCTTGAGGGAAACGTATATTATTTTAACAGCGAGTTTCAGCAGGCTATTGGCTGTTACACAAAAGCTCTCAAAAATTACGAAGAAATAGACGATTCAAAGGGTATAGCCAATTCAGTAAACAATCTCGGACTTATTGCATATACGCAGGCTAATTTCACTAAAGCTGTTGATTATTACATGAAGGCCATGAAAATAAGAGAGCAAATTAACGACGAACCCGGACTTGCTTCTTCTTATAATAATATGGCTATTGTGTTAGAACACCAGGGCAATTATTCTTCCGCGCTCGAATTTCATTACAAAGGGCTTGCATTGAACGAAAAACGCGGTGATAAATACGGCATCTCAACTTCGTTGACCAATATCGGTGCTGTTTACTCAAACCAAAAAAATTATAAAAAGGCTTTACAGTATTACCTCAAATCCTTACCCATACTCGAAGAAATAAGTAACAAACACGGGTTAGCCAATGTATACAACAACCTTGGTATCATTTATTCTTCTGAAGAAAAATACGGCGAGGCTATTAAATATCATGAAAAAGCCCTGGATGTACGCCAGCAAATAGGCGATGATTACGGTATTGCTTTTTCATACACCAATCTCGGATCCATTTATTTGTCGCAAAAAAATTACCCGGCCGCATTAGAGTATAACACAAAAGCACTTGAATTGCGTAAAGAAATTCAGGACAGCCTGGGTATTGCCGTTTCGTTAAACAGTATCGGGCAATGCAATTTTAAATTGGGCGAAATAAAAAAAGCGGAAGAATATTGCAAACAAAGCCTTGAGTTTGCCACAAAAACAGGCGAGAAAGAAGCGATGAAGGATGCCGATAAAGCATTGGGCGATATTTATGCATACTCCAAAAATTATGAGAAAGCCTATTACTACCATAGTGCTTACGTAGACATAAGAGATAGTTTGTTAAATGAGGATAATGTAAAACAGGGCGTGCGGGCCGAAATGAATTATGAGTTCGCTAAAAAAGAAGCAGACGAAAAAGTAGAACAGGAAAAACGAAATGCCGAAACAGCCATACATGAACATCGCCAGAAATTAATTTTATGGGGCGTAAGTGCCGTGTTGGTACTGGTAATCATCTTTGCTTTTTTTGTATATCGAAGCTATTTGCGCAAGCAAAAAGACCATGCTGAAATTGTATTGCAAAAGCAAATTATCGAAGAAAAACATAAAGAAATAACTGATAGTATAAATTATGCCAAAAGAATTCAGAAAGTACTATTGCCCAATGATAAGTATATTGATAAATCGCTAAAAAAACTCCAGGGTAAATCTTAAATTTTAGTTTCACCCATCTGTAAAATTTTATTAAACTCCTTTTCAGTAACTTTAGAGACTGATAAACGCGATATGCGCACCAGCTCCATTGCCTTAAACGATGGTTCCTTTTTAATTTGTTCAAGCGTAACGCGCTTTTTTAAAGGCTTAAGCGCTGCAAAATCAACCCCACTCCAATCGCCTTCTTTAGCAGTAGCGTCCGGGTAAGCTTCCTTAACTACTTTTGCAATACCTACAATATCAGTACCCTCGTTGCTATGATAAAAAAATGCAAGGTCACCTTTTTTCATGGCGCGCAGGTTATTTCTTGCAGCATAATTGCGTACACCACTCCAGAAAGTTTCTTTGTCTTTTACCAATTGCTCCCAGCTGTATGCCGAGGGTTCCGATTTAATTAACCAATAATTCATTGACAATTTTTTTATTGACGATTTATGTATTTAACTCTTAATGTAAAATTTTAAACACTAATTCCTTCAGCAAATCTCCGTCTTCCACGCTCACATTATCCACACCTTTAGAGCGCACATCGCACTCGCGGAGGTGAGAAAAAATATTCTTCAATTTTCCCGTATTGTAATTCCTCGCCGCACTTTCATAACCCGAAACAAAAAAGGGGTTTACTCCCAAGGCAGCCGCAATACTTCCGCGGCTTTTATCCGGCGCAAAATGATACAATAAAATTTTGTGAAAATATCCGTACAAAGAAGCCGTTGTCAGCACCAACGGGTTATCTTTCGGATTGGCCGCAAAATATTGTACAATTCGGTTGGCACGCAACACATCTTTCTTTGCAAGTGCGTCTTGTAGTTCAAACACATTAAAATCTTTGCTTATGCCGATGTTTTGCTGAATGTGATCGGGCAAAATTTCAGTTCCTTCAGGCAGGCTCACGAATAATTTTCCTAATTCATTTACAATCTTCGATAAATCATTTCCTAAATGTTGCGCCAACAGAGCTGCGGCAGACGGAGTAATATTGTATTTTTTATCTTTTAAATACGAAGTAATCCAACTCGGAATTTTATCGTCGTACAGTTTTTTTGACTCAAACAATACCGCTTGTTTTGCAATGGTTTTTGCCAGTGAAGTACGCGAATCTAACTTTTTATATTTGTGGCAAAAAACCAAAATACTTAACGGTTGCGGGTTTTCCAAATAAGCCGCCAACGGATTTTTATCTCCGCCTTTTTTCTCTTTCGGCTCATCACCCTCATCAGCGCCTTTGCGGGCAAACTCTTTTAAAGTTTGTGCTTCCTTTACAATTATCACCTGCTTCTCACCCATCATCGGAAAGCCTTTGGCCAAACCGATTATCGTACTTAAATCAGAATCTTTACCATATAGTACTGTTTGATTAAAGCCCTTTTGGCTTTCTTCCAAAACATTTTTTTCAATATAATCACTAATCTCATCAATAAAATAAGGTTCTTCGCCATGCAAAAAATACACAGGCTTGTATAGTTTTCTTTTTAAATCTAAAAGTATGTCGTTGTAATCTGCCATTTTATTGGGCGTTACCCCGCATGAATATTTTTATTCCAATCTTTAATTTTGGCGGGGTCGGGCTTTGCGTTGCAAGTCCTCACCGCATTTTACATTTTATTCTTAGTCATCTTTATGGCGTTTGCGGGCATTCCACTGCAATCCCTAACGCAAATACAATCGAGACATTGTCAAATTAATTACTTTCCCAGTACCCTTTTAATCTCATTCAACTTCAACAGTGCTTCCACCGGAGTAAGCGTATTTATATCTGTATTTAAAATCTCTTCTTTTATCTGCGTTAAAATCGGGTCGTCTAACTGATAAACATTCATCTGGAATTCACTCTCTGCATTTTTATTTTTTTGCATCAACCTTCCTTCCGAGTCTACAATTGTTTCCGTTGGTTCTAACTCATGTTCTTTTTCCAGTTTTTTTAAAATTTCTCCGGCACGCTCTACTACATCTTTAGGCATACCTGCCATTTTTGCTACGTGAATACCAAAACTATGTTCGCTCCCGCCCTCAGCAAGTTTGCGCATAAAAATTACTTTATTGCTTAATTCTTTTATAGTAACATGGAAATTTTTTATTCTTGGGAAATACTGCGCCATCTCATTAAGCTCGTGGTAATGCGTGGCAAATAATGTTTTTGCCTTATTAGGGTTTTGATGCACATACTCCGCAATAGCCCATGCAATAGAAATGCCATCGTAAGTAGAAGTCCCTCTTCCAATTTCGTCCAGTAAAATTAAACTTCGATTGCTTAAATTATTTAAAATGCTGGCGGTTTCGTTCATCTCCACCATAAACGTAGATTCGCCTGAAGAAATATTATCCGAAGCGCCAACACGTGTAAAAATTTTATCTATTAAACCTATCTCCGCACTTTGCGCCGGTACGTAAGAACCTATTTGTGCCAACAAAACAATCAATGCGGTTTGTCGCAATAAAGCGGATTTACCACTCATGTTCGGGCCGGTAATCATCATTAACTGCTGCGTTTCATTATCTAAGAAAACCGAATTACTCACGTACTCCTGTCCAACAGGTAATTGTTTTTCTATCACCGGGTGACGCCCATCTTTAATATCAATTGCATAACCTTCATTCAAAACAGGACGCGTGTAATTATTATTTTTTGCAACGAGTGATAATCCTAACAGGCAATCCAATTTAGCAAGCTGCGCCGCGTTTTGCTGAATTTGTAAAACAAACTCGGTAACGTAAGCCACTAAATCCTCAAATAATCTTGTTTCAAGCGACATAATTTTTTCTTCAGCGCCTAATATTTTTTCTTCGTATTCTTTCAGTTCAGGAGTAATATAACGCTCGGCATTCGTTAAAGTTTGTTTGCGCATCCAGTCGGCAGGTGCTTTGTCTTTATGGGAATTGGTCACTTCCAGGTAATACCCAAAAACATTATTGTAGCCAACTTTCAAGGAAGTAATTCCTGTACGCTCTATTTCACGTTGCTGAATTTTTAATAAATAATCCTTTCCCGAATGAGAAATCGCGCGCAAATCATCCAACTCGGCATCCACCCCGCTTGCAATCACTTTTCCTTTTGCCAATGCAACCGGCGCGTCTTCGTGTAATTGGTTTAATCTTTCCTGCAAAGAAGTGCAAGGGTGTAATCCATCTGCAATCTCATTGAGATTAGCTGCATTTAACTCTTGTAAAAGTTTTTTTACATTTTCTGTACTTGCCAATGTGCGTTTCAATTGCATCAACTCGCGCGGGTTAACACGCATGGCGGCAGCTTTTGAAACCAAGCGTTCCAAATCGCCCATTTCAGAAAGTATCCGGTGTAATTTTGTTGCTTCCTCAGTTTGCTTTCCAAAAAATCCGATTACATCTAATCGCTTATTTATTTGCGAAACATTTTTCAGCGGCATAGCTACCCAACGTTTCAGCATACGCGTGCCCATTGGCGTTACAGTTGCATTAATCACATCAAACAAAGATTTCCCTCCATCGTGTGAGGGATAAATCAGTTCCAGGTTTCTGAAAGTAAATTTATCCAGCCATATAAATTCATTTTCGTCAATGCGCTTTAATGAAGTAATATGTTTTAATTTATCGTGGCGCGTTTGGTGCAGGTAATACAACATAGCCCCGCATGAGGCAATTGCCGTTTGCATTTCTTCAATACCAAAACCTTTTAAGGAATTTGTGCCAAATTGTTTTGTAAGAGACTCATAGCCATAATCATAGGTAAAAGCCCAGTCGTCAATGCCGTAGATATAATATTTTTCTCCCAGCAAGTCCAAAACCTGTAAGCGTTTGTTGCGCTCAAACAAAATTTCGTTCGGAGAAAATTTATGAATAATTTTTTCAATATAAGAAGCATTTCCTTGCGCCAAAAAATATTCACCGGTAGAAATATCCAGTAACGAAACGCCCAGCACCTCATTGGCAATATGCAAACTCGCCAAAAAATTATTGCTGTGGTGTTCTAATATTTTTTCGCTGTATGCAAGTCCCGGTGTAATTAATTCAGTAACACCACGCTTTACAATGCCCTTTACCATTTTGGGGTCTTCCAACTGATCGCAGATAGCAACACGATAACCCGCACGCACCAATTTAGGCAAATAAGTTTCTAAAGAGTGATGCGGAAAACCGGCCAGCTCAATAAAAGCGGCGCTTCCATTGGCGCGACGGGTAAGTACAATACCCAAGGCGCTGGCGGCCTTAATCGCGTCTTCGCCAAAAGTTTCGTAAAAATCTCCTACACGAAAAAGTAATAACGCATCCGGAAATTGTTGCTTAATCTGGTTATATTGTTTCATCAACGGGGTTTCCTTTTCAGGTTTTTCGCCAAAAAGGTCGCCCGTTTCTTCTTTCTTTTTGCTCATAATAAAGTAGCAAGTTAGCAATAACCTACGGCTTAAAAAGGGCAGGTTTTTAACAGAATTTTTAAGATTGTTAATAGGCTTTCGGAAGGGGTCGGAGGGGGTCGGAGGGGGTCGGAGGGGGTCGGAGGGGGTC
>DATMMV010000175.1:0-28303 GCA_035569635.1 Bacteroidia bacterium
TTAACAGCCGGTATAAGGAGAAAGTATAAGTATAGAAGCCATTCTGAACGAGTGGCTTTTTCTTTTTTATATTTGTTAGATGAGATTCATTCTCCTGTTTTTATTTATCACATGTTTATGCCATGCTCAAACTCCCGCGCAAAAACTCGGGTTGCTGGATGATTCTGTACGTTGGCAAAACGGGTTTTATACCGATAAAATAAAAATTGCAAAAACCAAAGCCGGCCCTCTGCTTGACTCGATAAGTTATTTGGTAATTGATACAGTGTTTCATTTTTTGAAAAGGCACCCCGAGTATGTAATAGAAATTGAAAGCATAGAGAGAAAACGTCCGAAGGAAAACCTGAAGGCAAAGGCTACACGCGAACAGGTAATATGTACTACAATAATAAATGAACTAATTAAAAAAGGCATTCCAGACAACAGGGTAGTGGGAAACGGAATAATTTGCCGTAAGCTTAAAGTAAGAATGGATACAATAAACGGAAAAGTAGAATTTACTTCATACCCCAGGCCGGGAACCCGGTTCAGGGTACTGAGCAGAGATTATGTTAATCCTAAAGCACCAAAGCCACCAAAGAATTTTAAATTAAGTGATACAGCTTTTTATGTAAGGCAAATGTACGTGCCGGCAAACCCGATACGATTTGAATTTAATAAAGGTATTATTAAGCCTGAATCTTTTCCGGTACTTGATTCATTGGCTGAATTTTTAGTGAAGAAACCTGCAATACAAATAGAAATTGATTGTCACTTGGATTGCCGCTATTCCGATAAACACTCTACCGACCCTTGTATGGCAAGAGCAGAAGCAATAAGAAATTACCTCGTAACAAAGGGCGTTACAATTAACAGGCTGATAGCAAAAAGCTACAACAAGTTAAAACCAATTGAGGAAAACGGCCGTAAACTAACCTGTGATTACATACATTCTTTACCCACTGAAGAAAAACAAGAAGAGGCCCACGCCAAAAACCGTCGCATTGAGTTTGTGATTACGGAGTTGTAAGGTCTGTATTACTCCCTTCTACTTGTAGGAGAGGGGTTGGGGATGAGGTCGCTTAATTTTTCTTCAATCAGATGCGGGTTAAAAAACACATCTTCATTTTTAAATCGTATTACCTGCAACCCTAATTCTTTTATGTAGTCTTCTCTTTGTTTGTCGTATTGTTTAACGTCCGGCAACTCGTGATTTCTATTACCAATTTTAGTTCGTGGCAATAAAAATCAACTATGAAAGATCCGATAGGGTGTTGCCTTCTGAATTTTAATCCTGATAAATTTCGGTTACGCACTATTTGCCAAACTTTTTTCTGCCGGTGTTAAGGGTTTGCGTAAGGCTTTGGTATTTTTCTCTGTATGTTTTGTAGATTGGTAGTATTGTGGTATTTGACTTTTCATAGAGGAGATAAAAATAATATTTTTTTGGTGCGGTTGGGTGACCTCATCCCCAACCCCTCTCCTGCAAGGAGAGGGGAACGCGAACAGCCCTTCTTCTCTATATATATTATCTGAGCGAAAGCGATGCTCTTTATTTCAGAATAGCATAAGGTTTTGTAATTTTTGTATTTCTCCCTTCTCCTCGTAGGAGAAGGGCCGGGGATGAGGTCGCCTGGTGTTAGAAGATTTACATGGGCTTGTAAATGCACCAATGTTTATTCCTGTTTCAAAACATCAACAAAAATGCCAACAATTTTAAAAGAATCAACATCACTTTTATCTAAAATCAAATCTTTATAAGATGAAATAGTGGAACTGGGTTTGAGAGTAATTGCTGAGTGCGACCACCCTTCTTCATTTTCATTCTTTTCGCTGTGATAATATTTCACGGTAAAAATTGATCCGAAATCAGGGTCTTGCCTGTCATAATGCTCAACAAGAACAATCTTGCCATTTCTTGAACCACCCTGATCTATTTTGAACAGGCATAATGAACCATTGGGTATTTCCTCATTCATCGATTCCCCAACCACTTTACAAACAAAATGATCTTTTTTTGCGGGGAATTTATCAGGTAGTTTTATCCATTGTTTTTCCGGCTTTTCCTGTAGTTCGCTAAAACTGCCGGCGGCCACCGTTAAGTCGTAAAAAGGAACGCTATTGGGAACTTCTTTGTTTAATGGAATTATCTTATACGAAGATTCATTTTCATATATAGATATATGTTTTTTAAAATATTCTCTTAAATTCTCGTCGCAAACATATATATAAGTCCCTTTTATACCTCTAAGCATCATTGTTTTGTAAATATTAATGATGTAATCTTTAAGCTCCTGGGAGGTTTTAATTGATTGTTTACCGTTTTTATCAAAATAATTTTCAGGTTTTATTATTATTTCATTTTTACTTTTATCAAATGAGATTTCATTCCCGAAAATTATCCCGGTATAATTCAAATCATAACCTTGTGTGGTATGAATACACCCTACTTCATTTATCGAATTTTCGGAATTCACCCAATCATTTGAAACACTGTTCCATTTCAGCTTTACATTATCAATAATAATATCATGAGTGTTTTTATTTTTTGAAACCCATTCCCATGAATAACCAGCTACAAGCCTGGATAAGCCAAACTTATTTTCTTGTTTTTTAATTGCAGCAATCATTTCTTCCAAAGAATCAAATAATATGAATTCGTAATTCTCAGAACTGAAAGTAATCTCATTTTTTCTGAACATGCAGTTTAAAAGCTGATCTATATAAGCTACATAGCCATTCCCGCCCTTAACCCGGAATTGTGATTTTAGGGTTTTAATTATAGTTCCCGGAAGAGATTTCAATTTATCAAAACTTTCTTTTTTCGCATCGGAGGGTTTAATAGATTGATTTGCGTCGTAAAATAAAATTTGCCTCTTGCCCTGTTTGATTATCCAATCCAACTCACTACAACTATTTTTATCTAATTTTAATTTTTCACTTACTTTATCAAATACACCAAAGTAAGTACCAAGATTTACCCTTCGTCTTAAACGATGAGATTCGTCAACCACCAAAATATCATATTTGGTATCGGTAACTTCAGAGGGCCCGATTACCATTTTTGCATTTAACCCCTTTATGTTTTTGAACACCTTTTTTAAAGTACTGCGGAAAGAAGACATCGGAACAACGAGAGCCATCGAAGGATTGGGATAAACGTTTTTTAACTCGGCCACTAATTTTAAAAAACCTTTTTCATCCTTTTCAAATTCTTTTAGATTAAAATCGGTTATTTCTGTATTGAGTAATTTAAACAGATATATAGCCAAAATGGTCTTACCGGTACCTGCGCCGCCTTCAACAATTGTACTTCTGGTATTTTTACTTAGTAAACCTTTCATTATATCAACCAGGCCGTCTTTTTGTTCAACAGTCAGGGATTTATAAGGCGAGTATTTGAACAGATCGGAGTTATTTATTTGTTCAAGCGTTTTTTGGGTAATGCCCTCAGATTTTAATTCGTTCCAGATAGTTTTAAATATATCCCAATAAATTTCATTTTTTTGGTAATAGGTGTGATTCGCTAAACCGATATTCGCGTTCAGTAATTTGTACTGGCCGTCTCCGGATAAATACTGAATAAGATTTGATTCAATATCTAAAGTGGCGGATTTATTAAATTTATCACTTGTAATAAGATGAACCACAGTAAGCTTATTTTTGGAATTGTTTTTTAAATGATTTGACATTCTCGATAAAGCATCCGTTGTTTCGCCAATGTATGCTTCTTTAATTGCCTTATCACTTAAAATATAAACTAAGGGCCATAAACCATTTACGTAAGCATTACTTTGAAATTTTTGCAATAAATCCGGATTGAATTCATACTGTCTAATCTCAAAGGAACTTCTTGTATTCATAATTCATTGTATTTCTTCGCAGTTCCCTTCGCCTTATCAGCCGGATATTTTTCACCATTGATTTTTATTTTATCGAGCATGATTTGCCTGATATCAAAGCCGTGTTTATTAGCTAATAAGAAAGAAAATGCCAATACATCGGCTAACTCTTCTTTGATTTTATCCTTGTCAACATTTTCCGATTCTTTAACGTCTTTCCAAAGAAAGAGTTCATTCAACTCTGCCGCTTCAATTGAAATGGCGGCCGCTAAATTTTTGGAGTCGTGAAACTGTTCCCAATCCCTTTCATTCCGGAATTTTATAAGTGTTTCAGTAATTTCTTTAATATCACTCATGATATCTGTTTATATCATCAAATGTAAATAAACTATTTCGCCCCGGTTGTCTTTTGAAGACTCTTCTTCAATTTTTCTTCAAATTTTGAACCCCGACAGAATCCTTTTGTTTTTTTATTAAACTCAATCATGTCTAAATAACCTTGCCTGACAAGTTCCTCAAGATCAGTGCGCGCAGTTTGATTGGAAATGTTAAACCTTGTTTCTATTTCTTTCACACTCAGTAATAGATCGGCATCCTCTTGCATCCAATTAAGTACCAGAGCCTGGCGCTCATTAATTCCTTTTATTTTTTTAAGATCCGTGGTTTGCTTCTTTTCATGGAGTTGTCTTTGCACATAGTTTGTTAAACTTTCAAATGCTTGTTTTAATGTTTTAAGTTTGTACTTAATAAAGTAAGTAAGATCGTTATCATCGGTCTCACTATATATATAGGCCTGGGCATACTGCGTTTTACTTTTTATGATCAGCCGGGAGACAGATAAGTATTCAGTTAACCAATATCCTTTTTTAAGCATATACCAGTAAAACAAAGCTCTCGCCGTTCTGCCATTTCCATCCACAAAAGGGTGTATATAACCAATCATAAAATGTACAATGCATCCCTTTATAATAGGGTGAATAAATTGAGCAGGATCGTCATTGTTGAAAAAATAAATCAGCTCCGTCATTAATTTCGGAACTGTTTTAAATCCGGGGGGCATATGCACTATTTCTCCGTCAATTGCATCTATCACATTAATATCATTGTTGTCTCTGTATCTTCCCTCGTCAGCAGAATCGTCTAATGTTTGATTTGTAATTAACCGGTGTATTTCAAATAATTTATCGGCTGTTATCGGCTCGTTTTGAAATTCAAGGATCCGCTTTATCGTGAGGTAATTGTTTACAATCATCTGCTCGGACTTGTTTGTAGGTTTTGAATTTTTCCTCAACATTTCCTTCGCGTGTTTCCTTGTGGTAATAGCCCCTTCTATCTGACTGGAAGCAATCGCTTCTTCCATAATCGAACTTACGAGATATCTTTTTTTATCATTCTCCGGAATGCCGGCCTCAGCTTCTGAATTTCTGCCTGAATGGGAATCAAATTCATGAAGTTCTTTTAAAATTGTGTCGGTAAGATTATAAGTAAATGAGTATTTACCGAATTGTATCTCCCTGGATTTAACGGAACGGCTTAATTTAACGGCCGACCATAAAGCCCGCGCACTTACTTTTTTTTTGCTTTGCTGATATTTAACCTTGTTCCAGTAAAGATACTCATCGTTGATTTTATTTACAAGCGACCTGAAGTAAGGATCAGAAAGTAATTCAGCACCTTTCGCAAAGGCGATATTCTCTTTCCAATCGGGAGCTTTTTCGACTTGTTTCATTATTTTAAAATGCCCTAATTTTCTAATAATTAGGAAATATTAGTAAAGATAAGGATATTTCCAAAAATGTCCTAATTTTTGAATAATTAGGAAATATTTGAAACCTACCAAAATATAAATAATTGATTATCAGTCAATATTTTAGGCCCGAACGAAAGTATGAATGTTGAAATCCGGGAATTTATGCGCTAAATAAAATGGGTGGGTTAATTGCCACAACCAATTCTTCGAAATCGTCGGGATGCAGTTTCTCGAATTCTTTTTGCGGAATTTTTATATATTTCCAAGATACACCTGTCAGTCGACCAGCTGTTTCGCACCAATTGATTGCCGAGTTATCTTTTAATTTCACTTCGACATCTTCTCTTCCTTTGGTTTCAATAATCCAATTGGTTTTGTCTTTTGCAACAGCGAGGAAATCCGGATAATAATTTCGAATATTTGCTAAAGTATCCGTGTATTGGATACAAAACCCGAATTGCTCCGGTAATTTCGAAAAGACTTTTATGTCACTCGCCTTTTCAAGAAATTTTGCAAATGCATATTCAAAATCATTGTCACAGGGCGTGTAATTGAAAATGGATTTTTTTGCTTCCATCACCTTTTTTGATGTTGGAAAAGCAGGTGTACTTGAAAGTAATCTACTTGCTGAAAGTAATTGGGGCTCTTTCTCTTCTATGATAATCTCCCTTAATACCTTTTCAAATTCTTTGATTACTACATAACTTGCAACATTGCTGCTGATTGCTTTAATAATATCTTCACCTGCCAAATCAACAGTTTTACCAAAAGCTTTGCGTTCAAAGAAATCGCGAACTTTTGGAGCAAGAATTGCAAACTGAGAAGGTAGTTTAATATTCTGAGCAATCCTTCGTGCGTAATAACCGATTACCTCTTCCGGAGTTTGCGCAGGTGGAATAGTATACTCTCTCTCTAATAATTTTTCATCTGTAAGAATATCTCTACCTTCGTATAAAAAAGTTTTTACGTCTTCCAATTCTTTCCCCTTTAGCGGAAGTTTATTTATATTGAATTTCATCACATCAATTACCTCAATTTCTTCCGCTAAGGATTTTTTTCTGCTTAGCAAGGGAGTTATGTCGGGAACACCAATATCAAACTTCATTTTCTCAGCGGTAGGTTGAACGATTATAATTTTTAATTTATCCTTACCAATTTGGAATGTTTCGAATTTCAAATCTTCAAGTTTTTCCAAATCATCCACAAATTCCATGAACGCTTTGTTACCGATAATATCAACCCTCTCAATATATCCACCAGCCATATTACGAAACATCAAACGTAAACCACGCCCGATAGTTTGCTCCGGTAAAATGTTAGCTTTTGCGGTATAAGGCCTAAGGCCGACAACAACAGTAACATTTTGCACATCCCAGCCTTCACGCAGCATAAGTACAGAAACAATTGCATTAACAGGATTTTTATCCTGATCAACATTCCTCGCCAATTTACGAGCTGAATCTAAATCACTTTTTGAAACCTCTCCATTCTTATCAGTATGAATAATAAGTGTTTTATCCCCACCAAAATCGCTTGGGTATTTTGTGCGTAACCAATCCCCGACATCGTCAGCTTCATCGGTATTATTCATCATAACAAACAAAATCGGTTTCTTTTTTAAAGGCTCAAGTTGTTTATTATACTCTTTCCAACGTTCCACACCAGCAATCAAAAAGCCCTTGTATCTTGTTGTGGCTATATTACTTCGCGCTTCTTCAATTTTTGAAATTCCTTTTATCGGGCGTTTAACAATTTGGTCAAGAATTGCCTGCCTCAATGGATAGTCAAATATTGTCCAGGCAAATAAACTGCCCTTGCTATATCTTGGAGTCGCTGAAAAATCAAGTTGCGCGGAAATTGATTTTCGAATATTAAGTTTCCGTATGAATTTATTCCATTCACTTTCTTCATCATGGGTATGGTGCGCTTCATCATTCATTACCATTAATAGCCCTTCTCTGTTTACAATTCTATCATCAAAATCAGAAACTTCTGTCTTTTTTGCGGGAGGAGGCGATCCCAACATTGCTGTCATTATATCTACTTCTGCATTGTTGGTCCGCTCACCGCGTTCATAGAATTGTTGAATATTGGTTAGATACAGACTTCCATTGCTATTGGTTCTTTCTGTATCCCCCCTCATAAAATATTCCATTTCCCATAACCAACGCAGGTGTTTGGGAATAAGAGGCAGACTATTGAAAGTTTTTCCGCTTTCAAAATCGCTTCTTAACCTTTCAAAAACAATTACATTGGGAGCCAGGATTAGAAAATTGTTTGTAAAACCTTGTTCTCCTCTCAGATAATTGGCAAACTGCCAAACAATACTCATGCTCATTACTAAAGTTTTTCCGCTGCCGGTAGCCATTTTTATACAGTAGCGGGCAAAATCATCATAGGGAGGAAGCCGCAAATCTTTTTGACTGAAGGCAAATTTTTCGAGTAATTGTTTTCTGTTTTTGATTTTTTCAACTTCAAAAATGTAAATTAAAGTTTCTATTGCTTCCCGTTGTACCGGATGAAAACGAAACCCTTTTTCATGGTCTGTAAGAAACCAAAAGTTTAATAGCTCGGTAGTTGTATCAGTAATGTTTTTGTAGCCGGATGCTCTCCACGCTTTAACAGCTTCTCGAATAGTAGGGACACAAGCGGCGGTGCTTAGCTGTTCCTGTATATTGAACATGCCCTTTTGTTTGGAATTGGCCTTTTTCCTTTTTGCCATTATTTAATTTCAATTTGTATCGCTTTGGTAGTGTCGTTTCCTAGAATATCAATCACTTTTACTACAACAATGTAATTCCCTTTTTTTTCATATGTATGTGCGGCACATAGTTCAATTTTTGAATTTTGTTTGGTGCGATAGCTTTGCCATTCATTGTGAAAGGTATCATCTTTAAAATTCCAATCTACCGCCCAATAATCAACCCACTGGCTCCAATGTGTAATGTTACCTCGAACATCATCCGGCAAATCATCCTGCGGCATAATAAAATTTTCAAGCGAAAGTGTGATTTTCAACTTTTCAATTTTCAATTTTGTTTTTAAAGCGGCTAATTCGTAAAATTTTATATCGCCCTGATCTACAGCTTTCTTTTCTAAAACCTCGCGAGGGATTTTTTTAAAAGAAACGTTTACTTTGTTTTCAGCAGCGAATTGTTTGGCGGTTTCATTTACATCAAAAGCAAAATCCCAGCCAAGAAAATCAATGCCGTTTGTTTGTGCATTTTTGTCTTTGCCAATTAATTTCCAAAATTCTTTTATGGTTGCTTTAATATCTTCAACAGTTACAGGTGCTTCTACGGTACCAACATGAATCATTTTTCCGGCTTTTGCTCCATGTAGCCATATATATCCGTCTAATGTTTTCCCATGATACAAATCAATAATAAAATGCTTGTACGCCTTTTCTTGATGCAAACGATCTTCCGGATTTTCAAACTCTGCCTGCATCCATTGTTGTCGCTCGTATTTGCCAAGATTCTGAACTATGAATGGTTTTACATCTGGTATTCCTAAAAATCTTTTTCGAGCTGTATGAATTGAAAACCTTCCTAGATCGCATGTAATCCATCTGCGATTTAACTTTTCAGACACAGCTGCTGTGGTGCCGCTTCCACAAAAACAATCTAATATTAAGTCATTTTCATTACTACTGGCTTTGATAATTCTTTCTAATAGCATTTGTGGTTTTTGCGTTGGATAACCAACTATTTCTGTTCTAATTCTTGAAACAATTGGCATATACCACCAATCTTCAGGTATTTTTCCTTTTGATAAATCGGCTTTTGTACCTCCAAAGCCTGTCCCCTCACTATCAAATTTTCCTGCTGTAGTATCATGGTTAATGAAAACAACCCAGTCGCGGGCGTTTACCATTTTTGTATTACTGTGCTCTTTAGAGCTGTTATTTCTTACCACAGTAATGATTTTAGCGCGTAAGGTCGCTGATGAAATGTATCTTGGGATATTTGTGGTGGCAACCTTTGTGCTGATATGGATACTGGCAATTTTTGGTATTATGTTCGGCGCCCGCTATAAGAGTGAAGAAAAAAGAAAAAGAATTTTTAACCGCGTCGGTTTATGGAGAAACATATTTCATATACTTATAACTGCAGGACTTTTGCTTTACGTAATTTTTATTTATCGCGAAACTTAATTTATATTTTAAATAAAACCATGCGCGTATTACTTCCTGTATTAATTTTAATTTGCACTTCTTGCATGAGCCAGGATAAAAAAACTATTCGTTACGTTGCCCTCGGAGATTCTTACACCATTGGCACAGGGGCGGAAGAAAATGAAGCATGGCCGGTTTTACTTACAAAGCATTTAAATGATAAAGGCCTTGTAACGAAATTAATTGCCAATCCGGCGCGCAACGGTTTCAGCACGCAAAATTTAATTGATCTGGAGCTGCCTGTATTTGATAGTAGCAAAGCGGATTTTGTTACTCTGCTAATTGGCGTGAACGATTGGGTGAGGGGAGTGGACACCGTCGAGTTTTCTAAAAATTTAAATTTTATTCTCAATCACCTGCAGGAAAAACTTGTACTCAAAAAGAATATTTTGCTCGTTACCATTCCTGATTTTGGTGTAACGCCGCAAGGAAGCAGATACAGCGGAGGAAGAGACATCTCCGCCGGAATTACGGAATACAATGACATCATAAAAGCCGAAGCAAAAAAGCGCGGCTTGATTTGCATGGATATCTTTCCCCTCTCACAAAAAATGAAAAATAATCCATCGTTGGTTGCCGATGACGGATTGCATCCTTCTGCTAAAGAATATGCCGAGTGGGAGAAATTAATTTTTACCGAAGTTTACAAAGTACTCTCGGGTAATTAAAAAACTCCGATAATCCAAAGAGATATCGGAATTATCGGAGTTTTCTTTTTCTTTATTTGCATTACAGTTTCTGAATTTTGCGGGTAATAACCTGCTTGTCGGTAACAATACTTACAATGTAAACCCCCGGAGCAAAAGCGCTGATATCAAAATTAGTTTCAACATCGCTTACTTTTTGTTCGGCAATCTGTTTGCCCATTACGTCAAAAATTTTCACTACCGGGTTATTATTTGCAGAAGGTAATTGTACATGCAACACATTACTTGCCGGATTAGGAAATACATTAATCATCTCATCGGAGTAAGCTCCGTTAACATCTGTTGTAAACGCTGTGAAGAAAGCCGTAAAGCCAAGTTCTAACGGAGCGAGCTGACTTGTCATAGTGTTCCAATAGTTTGTAGAAAATTGCATTTGCCACTGCCATTGTCTGTTAGGTGCGGTATTTCCGCTTGAATCTAAACCGGCTCCGGCCCATCCTACTGATTGTACAGCTCCTACATAAACGTCACCTTGTGTAATAACAATATTGCTTGCAGTAAGGTCTACATAAGCAGTGTGTTGCTGACCGGTGGTTCCTGCCGAAGGATTTGCAATGGCATTCGGACTTAAATATATTTGTCCAACACCTCCGTTAGCCAAACTATTAGGGTCGCCATAAACTTTCCATTTAATAGTGGAAGTGGCATCTCCGTTTCTGAAATAACCGCGTATGCCGCGCAATGTTGCCGGATATGACGGAGGAGTGATACGCACAAAGCAACCAAAATTATTGGCACTGGTGCTTGAGCCCCATTGACTTTCCATGCTGCCATCGTGGTAACGAATACTGTCTAACTGCGCGAAAGAAAAATCAGCGCAAAGCAAAAATGCAGTTACGAATAAAAATTTTGTAATAGTTTTAATTTTCATGTGTTTGATTTTTTGGTTTTAATTTTCCGCAAAAGTAGACTATAATGCAAAGGCTGTCTGCTCAAATATTACTTTAATATATAATTTATTATAAGAATATATAAGTATTAATAATTAATTATCAATTAGTTATGATTATAATGATAATTTAAAATAAAATATCTATTTATTATTT
Source organism: Bacteroidia bacterium (assembly GCA_035569635.1). Classification (GTDB taxonomy): domain Bacteria; phylum Bacteroidota; class Bacteroidia; order B-17B0; family Aurantibacillaceae; genus PALSA-968. The sequence goes on from DATMMV010000175.1 coordinate 11,502, forward strand.
CAAAAGAAGTTGAAAAAGCAAAAAAGAAAGCCGGAAAGACCTGTAGTTGATTTTTTATTTATGGAAAGGCAAACATATAACGAAGTATTAAAATGTGTTAAGGCTTATAAAGCGGAGGTAAAATTTTGTACCTTTACTGTAGTAAAATGAAAATTATAGCCACCATAATGCTTTTTTTAATCTGCTCCTTAACAGTGCAGCCATTGGTGGCAAGTGTTTGCAAGAAAGCCAAAACAGAATCTTGCGGTACAAAAAAAGCAAAAAACTGCTGCGAGAAAAAGGAAAAGAAGTCGTGTAAAAAAGAGAAGGGCGAAGATGGTTGCTGCAGCGGAGCAATGTGTAATACCTGTATGACCTGTTGCTGTTGCTTTGGCGCTACAATAGAAAAATCTTCATTAGGGTTTATCCGTAATTCTGAAAAAAATAATTTAGCTCTTGTTCAAAATGAAAATGCCCGTTCCGGGTTTTTATCTTCTCCTTTTCAGCCGCCGGAATCCTGCTGATTCTAATCGGCAAATGGTGTGTATTCGCCCCCTCTGCCTTCGGCATCTCCCCCACAGGGGAGAAATTTTCTACGATTAATAATTTTAAAAAACAAAACAATGAAAAAGATAATAATTGGTGTTACTGCCGCTATTATGCTGGCAGGCACCTCAGTATACGCCGCTAATACTATCGGCAAAACAAACGACAAAAAAAGCGAATCATGTTGCTGTAAATATTGCGGTTGCCCTGATTGCGTTTGCGGTACTTCTTGTGGCAGCTGCTGCGGAAGCTCTTGTTCTAAATAAGCAACGATTGCTTTAAACTAAGGTAATAATATTGATAATAGACTTTAAAGATAATCAATTGAAATTTCCTGCCCATCTTTCAAATGCTGGCCTGGGCTAATCATTAAAGCCTTTATTTCATATTCTCCTTTTCTCTTTTCGCAAATTCGGAATTATTTTATACAATAACCCTGTTCACTGAATAAAATCAGTGAAAAAGCCCGAAATTTTTCAAAATCGGGCTTAATTGTTTGAAAAACAATCAAATTAATTTTCAAGAGTTAACCAAAACCGTATGAAAACACTTTAAATAACCCTGAATTATTCAAGAGATATTATTTCATCGTATTCTTTGCCAACAATTATATCAATCCCTTCCATATCAAGTGAATTCCAATCTTTTTCTGCAATAACATAATAATGGGAAATCTTGATTGATTGTTTTGTTGTTTTGACCTGATTAATAGCCTCCTGAAATTCAGAGATGCTATTTATTGTTTTGATTTCTTTGTTGCTCATTCTGTATAAACCTTATACAGAAAATAACCTTGGTAAAAAATCTTTGAAAAATTCAGGGTTAGTTAAAGATATTAACCCCTAAACTAAAAATCCTCTGCTCAGTGAGCGGGGGATTTTTTATTCCATTCTTTGTTATGCAGAGTCCTGTAGGGCATTGTTCATGAAGCATCTGTATTTGTGGCGAGGAGCAGCCGGATTCCTCGTGAACAGCTCGGCTAAAGCCGACTCGGAATGACAAAAATGTTTAAGGCAGAATTCCCTCTTTCTTAAAATATTCAATAACTGCCTTAACCATTAAATTATTTTGCTCGACAGGTTTTAAAAACGGTAACGGTTCTTTTATTTTAAAATGCGGCCAGCCTTCGGGGTCGCGGCCCTCAAATTCGTAATAGCCATAAGGCTCAAGGACCGTGCAAATGGCAATGTGCATCACATTTAATTTTTCGTCTTTTTTAAATTTTTTGTAGCCCATGCCCAATTCCTGCACCCCAATTAAAAACAATACCGATTGCATATCAGGTTCCATCCCGAATTTCTCAGTAAGAATCTCCAGTAAAATTTGCCACTCGGTTTTATTTTTTTGCATAGAAAGTCAAAGGTACGCAATAACAATTTATTTACGCCTGCGATTTATTTTCACCCGGTAATTCTTTACCATACGCATCTTTTTGCTCACAGACGATTGATTACTATCCACAATATTATTGCATTTGCGGTAACGCCTTTTTAATATATCGTACACCATATAGGTTCGGTCTTTTTCCAAATCATTCTCTGCCGGAATTATAAGATCCACTTCTTTTTGCTGCCAGCGTAAAAAATCAAAACCCATATTTGATGATATAACAAAGGGCAAACTCGTTTCCAGCCAGCAATAATCATTTTTCAGACTTATCAGTACTTCTGCTTTAAACTCTTCCAGATCACTCATCGGGTTTTTCTCAATTTTTACCAGGTCACGCTCATAGGTAATGCAGTTTTGCATCAATTTGTTTTTACGCCTTATTAATTTGTGTATCGTTCTGTAAAGCGCCGCAGCACTGAGCCCGGGTTTGTACAATAAGAAATCAAGGCTGTTGTTGGCGTTGAATTCCTGCTCAATAATTTTAATGCGCATATCTTCTACCGGTTTTTTGTAATTGTCGAGCAGGCCTGCGCGCATATACATGCGCATACCAAAAAAATAAAACAGTGTATCAAACTCGCGGGCTTGCGGCCATACGTTCAAAGAAATACTTTGTACTAATGAATCGAATTGTTTTTTTAATTGAGTTATGTGCGTTATCAGGGTGTCGATTTCCGCTTTGGTTTTATCAAGTTTTAATTTTTTGAGTGCGGCTTTCATCTCTCCTCCTTTACGTGGCGGATACGTTTTGAAATTGGTACTGATATTGCTCACATTGTAAGCTTTCTGTCTCCACCCTCTCGCAAAAGCTTCCGATTTTGTTTCGATGCGTTTAAAAGATTGTTTATTAGAAATACTGAGACGGATTTTTTTCCGTACGATATTGCGATGCACGCGGTTTTCTGTAAGGAGCAGGCTCATCTTCTTTTTGTTTTTTCTTTTCTGCAGCATGATTTCATACGCATTACTGCTTTTCTGTGCTTTCAGATTTCTTCTTGCAGTTAAAAAATTCAGCTGTGCGCTGTCGAGATAAAAAATTTTAATACTGTCAACCGGCTCTGCTAACGCTTCCTTATAATTCATCAAACCCAAATGATACTCGCTCCCGGCAATAATAAAACGATTCCGGTTATTGGAAGCATACATATTTTTTTCTGCGACTTTTATTTTTTCCTTAGCGCCACGCCCCAACATAGCATCACATTCCGGGCATTCTCTTCCTTCGCGCACCTGTGTTTTGTAAATACTGTCGGTATGATAATAGTAAGCGCTGTCGTTTTCAAATGCCTGCATGTTCTTAACCGTACCTAAAGACCAGATTGGATCATTCGGGCAATGTTTGATGGCAAACAATTCAGGTTGACAGAGGTAGTAATCGCTTTCGATTTTATAGATATATGTTTTTTTGTATTTGCGATGGAAGTGAAAAAGAATATTTCGTAAAAGACGATTGAAATATCTTTGTTTGTAATAATAGGCAGGGCCTTTATAATTTGTAGCACATTCGCTTTTATAACGACTACTTACCTGTATTTTGATTCGAAGTTGTTTGAATTTTGGCGGATGTTTTTTAAGCGTGCGTTGTATAAATCTGCTGAAACGTGTAAGTTTATATTCCATTTTGCCGGTGCTCCAGGTAACGTCATATACATACCAGAGCCCGTCTAACTTCACGGCATTCCACGCATGATTATCGGTAAAAACAGAATCGTGCACATCAAAAATTTCATCTGTTGCATAACCGTAAACGGTTGTATTGGTAATTCCCGCAATGTGACAGAGTGTATCCATCAAATTTGCATAGCCCAAGCAAACAACTCTTTTTGCATGTAAAATATATTTAGTAGGAAGCGCAAACGAACCTGATGAAGAATAATATTGCCTGTAGTTGTAGCGAATATTCGTTGCTACCCAGCCAAAAATCGCATCGAATTTTTCTTTGTCGCCGGTTTTTCCTTTAGTTAAAGCGGCCACTAATAAATACGGGTCTTCCGATTCCTTTTTGCTGATGTTATATTTCTTAGAATCAAAATGCAGAATTTCGCTGTCGTCAATCTGACAAAAAGAAATTGCGGGGAATAGAAAAAGAAAAACGCAAAGTATTCTCAGCACAAAAGAAAATCTATAAGGTTTATTAAAAGTAAGAATTTTTTTCAAGAATTGAAAATGTGGAAAACTCAATACTCTATTCAATAGAAAACGTTAAAAGAAGATAAAAGATACAAAGGGAACAAAACCTAAGGATGGTTTTTCCTGAAAAGTTTTATTGCATCATCCAGCCATTTTTTAAATACGGGTAAATCTTTCCCGGTATCGTAACCAATGCCGTTGTTGCTTATCAGGCTTTCATCGTGGTCTACAATTACATAATAAGGCTGCGAACTTATTTTGTATTTTGTATCCTGCATAAAGCCCCATTTCATTCCCATCGTTTCCAAGACAACTTTATCATCACGCCAGGTAACTTCTTTTTGTTCTGCCGCGGGAAGTTTTTCTCTGTCATCAACAAACAAAGAAACAATCACCATATCATTTGCAAAAATATTTTTCACTTCAGGATCGGGCCATACATTGTCTTCCATCTTACGGCAATTGGCGCAGGCATGCCCGGTAAAATCAACCAACAAAGGTTTTTTTACTTCTTTGGCGTAAGCTAATGCGCTTTCGTAGTCGTTGTGAAAAACTTTTAGTCCCTGCGGGCCGTCAACCATTTTAGCAGCAAGTGCAGAGGAATTATGGCCTCCCGAATTATTTATGGTAACATTTGTTTGTGGTTTCCACTCGGCGTAAGTGGATGGAGGGATAACACCGCTTAATAGATTTAAAGGTGCGCCCCACAAACCGGGAATCATATAAATTGAAAAAGCAAAAGCTAAAATGGCAAAAAATAATCGCGGAATAGAAAGATACAGCATCGGCGAATCGTGAGAGAGTTTTACCCACCCCATCAAATAAATTCCGGTTATAACGAAGAGAATAATCCACATCACTAAGAAAACTTCTCGTGTAAGAATATGCATTTGATAAACTAAATCAGCGTTTGATGCAAATTTCAAAGCGAGCGCTAATTCTAATAATCCCAAGGTAACTTTTACCGTGTTTAACCATCCACCCGATTTAGGCATGCTTTGCAACCAACTTGGTACTATGGCAAACAAACCAAACGGCAACGCAAATCCGAATCCGAATCCAAGAAATCCAAAGAGCGGCCCAACGGCGGAATCAGTTACCTGTGTTAAAAGTGTGCCGATAAAAATGCTGGTGCACGAAAAAGAAACTAATGATAGCGTAGTGGCCATGAAGAATATTCCAAGAAATCCGCCCCGGTCGCCCTGTGCATCCATTTTATTTATCCAACTGTTGGGCAGCGTAATTTCAAATGCGCCGAGAAAACTTATTCCGAAGACGACAAGCAATGCAAAGAAAATTAAATTGAAAGAGGCGCTGGATGCAATGGCGTTTAACGCAGTGACACCAAATATAGCTGTAATTAATAAGCCGAGCGCTGTATAAATTACTACAATAGAAAGCATGAAGAACAGCGCTTCTCTTACTGCCGCGCTACGTTTTTTGTTGCGTTTTAAAAAGAAACTTACGTTCATCGGTATCATTGGAAAAACGCACGGGGTGATGAGTGCAGCCAATCCGTAACCAATTCCTTTTAATAAAATTAACCACCATGGGTCTTTACTTTCCTGAGTAGCAGGAGGATTTGTAGTGGTTGAAGTTTCTGTTTTTACTGGAGTTTTTGAAGATGCATCTCCCTGTTTATGATTTTGTAACCATGCATTTGCAATTGAAACTGAATCGCAGCCTCCCGAATTTGCAGGAGTAGTTGATGTTTCTCCACTTTTCCCTTTAATCTCTACCGAGAATTTTTCCTCAGGCTGAAACTGCGAACATTTTGTATCGGTGCAGAACTGGCAAAAAAACTTACCGGAAACTTTAAAAGTTTTGTCTGTTTTAAGTTTTATTCTCTGTTTAAATATAGCATGGTGTTCAAAATAGAGAACCTTTATTTCAAAAACTTTGTCGTACTCTTCAATAGGTTTGCTTTCAGTCGGTTTCCCAACTAATTCATAATCGCTCGATTTAGGAAAAATTATTTCCGTAGCGTTCGGGCAGGTTAAATCTTTCTTCGGGTCATCACAATCGGGATTGCGGACAAGTGAATACATGTGCCAACCTTCATCAATAGTGGCTTTAAATATGATATCGTACTCAGTATCAGAAATTTTTTTGGCCTCGGTGGTAAAAGATACTGCGTATTTTTCCTGAGCTAAAAGCAGGGCGGGGAACGCCATACTTAGAATATGTATCAAGTTAATAAAGAATGCCTTTTTCATAGTATCTTTTAGGCTGTAAAGGTACAAAATTACCCCTGTAAACGACCATTTTACCCTTTTATTATTAGGTTTTGATAAATGCTTACCCTTTTGTTTTGATATTAGCCTCTCCGCGGTTACATTTGCACCGTTAAGCAACTAAATTATGAGTAAAGAAAATCTCCTTCAGTCAAGTATCGGCAAAAAACTGGTAATGGGTATTACCGGCATGTTTTTAATAACCTTCCTGATAGTGCATGTAGGATGTAATTCCTGTATTTTTATTAATGATGGCGGTGTGCTCTTCAATAAAGTAGCGCATTTTATGGCGCATAACATTCTTATCCGTATAATGGAAGTGGTTTTGTTTGCCGGAATTTTCATTCACATGATACAGGCCCTTGTACTTACTCTTAAAAATAACAAAGCGCGTCCCGTAAAATATTCTGTTACCAACGGAAATGCCAATAGCAAATGGTACAGCCGCAGCATGGGTATTTTAGGTTCTTTGTTGTTGATATTTTTTGTAGTGCATTGGGCAAACTTCTGGATACCCACCAAAGTGGCTGTGTTTAACGGCGAAGAACATGACACTTTTGCAAATATGAAGGCTGTGTTTTCGAAAGAATATTTTGTGGCCATTTATTTAGTAGGTGTTATTTCCCTTTGTTATCACCTGTTGCACGGCTTTCCTTCCGCTTTTCAAACACTTGGTTTAAATCATAAAAAGTACACTCCTGTGATAAAAAAAACCGGAACAGCTTTTTCGCTGATTGTTTGCCTGCTGTTTGCGTTAATGCCCCTTTCTATGTATTTCGGTTGGATTAAATAAACTTATATTACTTCAAACTTTTAACTTTTTCAATATGGTTTCATCATCAAAATTAGACGCAAAAATTCCTCAGGGAGAGATTGACCAAAAGTGGACTAAATATCGCTCTACCGTTCATCTTGTAAACCCTGCCAACAAACGTAGTCTCGAAATAATTGTAGTCGGTTCGGGTTTAGCCGGATCGTCTGCCGCCGCTTCGTTAGCCGAGATGGGATATAAAGTAAAAGTGTTTTGTTTCCAGGATTCCCCGCGCCGTGCTCACTCTATCGCCGCGCAGGGAGGAATCAACGCTGCAAAAAATTATCAGAATGACGGTGACAGCGTTTACCGTTTATTTTACGATACTATTAAAGGAGGAGATTACCGCGCGCGCGAAGGAAATGTACATCGACTGGCGGAAGTTTCCGGAAATATCATTGACCAATGTGTTGGACAAGGCGTTCCTTTTGCAAGAGAATACGGCGGAACATTAAGTAACCGTTCGTTCGGCGGAACACAGGTACAACGTACTTTTTATGCAGCGGGACAAACAGGACAACAATTATTATTGGGAGCATATTCTGCTTTGCAACGCCAGGTTGGAATGGGCGCCGTACAATTAATGGCGCGTCATGAAATGTTAGACGTTGTAAATATTGACGGAAAATGCCGTGGCATTATCGCCCGCGATTTAATTACCGGAAAATTAGAAAGGCATTTTGGTCATGCGGTACTTTTATGTACCGGCGGATACGGAAACGTGTTTTATCTTTCTACAAACGCAATGGGATGTAATGTTACTGCTGCGTGGAAAGCGCATAAAAAAGGAGCTTTCTTCGGAAATCCTTGCTATACACAAATTCACCCCACTTGTATTCCTGTAAGCGGAGACCATCAATCAAAATTAACGTTGATGTCAGAGTCGTTACGTAACGACGGAAGAATCTGGGTACCGAAAAAGAAAGATGATAACCGGAAACCAAACGAAATCCCCGAAGAAGAAAGAGATTATTATTTAGAGCGCCGTTATCCCGCTTTCGGAAATTTGGTTCCCCGCGACGTAGCATCGCGTGCGGCAAAAGAGCGTTGCGATGCAGGTTACGGCGTTGGTGCAAGTAAAATGGCGGTATATCTGGATTTTGCCGCAAATACCGAGCGTTACGGAAAAATTCAGGCAAACAAAAATGGTTTGCATAATCCGGGCAAAGAAGAAATTATTCGATTGGGCAAAGAAGTGGTAAAAGAAAAATACGGAAATCTGTTTGATATGTACAAACAAATTACGGGAGAAGATCCTTATGAATTACCCATGAGAATTTACCCGGCGGTTCACTATACTATGGGCGGGCTTTGGGTTGATTATAATTTGATGACAACCGTTCCGGGATTATATGCTTTGGGCGAAGCAAATTTTTCGGACCACGGAGCCAATCGTTTAGGAGCGTCTGCGCTAATGCAAGGTTTAGCCGATGGTTATTTTGTAATCCCTTATACTATCGGAGATTATTTATCAGAAGAAATTCGCACCAAAGCAATTGCAACCGATCATGAAGCATTTGTAAAAGCAGAGGCCGAAGTGCAGGAGCGCATCAATAAACTGATGAATATTAAAGGAAGTAAATCAGTAGACCATTTCCACAAACGCCTCGGAAAAATTATGTGGGACAAATGCGGAATGGCACGTAACAAAGAAGGATTGACTCAGGCAATTTATGAAATACAAAAACTGCGCGAAGAATTCTGGAAAGATGTTAGAGTAACTGGAGAGGCAAACGAATTTAATCCCGAGTTGGAAAAAGCAGGGCGCGTTGCCGATTTCCTGGAGCTCGGAGAATTAATGTGCATGGATGCTTTAAATCGTAACGAAAGTTGTGGCGGGCATTTCCGTGAGGAATATCAGACTCCGGAAGGCGAGGCAAAACGCGACGATGATAATTACGCTTACGTTTCGGCCTGGGAAAATAAAGGAAATAATAGTTGGGAACTTCATAAGGAGGAATTGAAATTCGAGAATATTAAATTAGCACAACGTAACTACGCTTAATAGCCGGTGATTGGTGCTTAGGATTTAGAGATTAGTATGGGAAAAATTAATTCATTTGAGGATTTAATTGTTTGGAAAAAATCAATTGATCTTTCGGTTGAAGTTTATAAGATAACAGCAAAGTTTCCAAGAGAAGAAATCTTTGGCTTGACTTCTCAAATAAGGAGAGCTTCAAATTCTGTATCGTTAAATATATACGAAGGGTCAGCAAGGACAACAAAAATGTATATTAACCAACTCATAATTGCTAAAGGAAGTGCCACAGAGGTTTTGTCAGGCTCTATACTCGTGTTATATGGGAGAACAGGAACTATTACAAATAAGAGGAACCATATCCGAAGTAAAAAAATGTTACACAGCTTAATTTCATCTATAGAAAGTAAAAATTAATAATAGGAATTAGCCGCTACCCCTAAGCACTAATTCCTAATCACTAAAAAAGAAAATACTATGAGCGGAAACGGAAACATGAACCTTACTTTAAAGGTATGGCGGCAGAAAAATAAAGATGCCAAAGGAAGCCTCGAAACACATAATGTAACTGGAATTTCCCCGGATATGTCTTTTCTGGAAATGTTTGATGTTTTAAACGAGCAACTTATTAGTGGAGGAAAAGAACCCATTGCTTTCGACCATGATTGCCGCGAAGGAATTTGCGGTATGTGCAGTATGTTTATTAATGGACGTCCTCACGGGCCGGTAAAAGGTGTTACAACCTGCCAGTTGCACATGCGCAGTTTTAAAGATGGTGATACCATTGTTGTAGAGCCCTGGCGCAGCACAGCTTTTCCGATAGTGAAAGACCTTGCGGTTGACAGAAGTTCTTTCGATAGAATTATTGCTTCCGGAGGTTTTGTTTCCGTGAATACAGGTAATGTAAAAGACGCTAATAATATTTTAATTCCGAAAGACGATGCGGACGAAGCATTTAATGCTGCGGCTTGTATCGGTTGCGGCGCTTGCGTAGCTACCTGCAAAAACGGTTCGGCTATGTTGTTTGTTTCTGCAAAAGTTTCTCAATTAGCTTTGTTGCCACAAGGGCAAGTTGAAAAAGAAGCGCGTGTAATGAGCATGGTTTCTCAAATGGATGAAGAGGGATTTGGAGCCTGTTCAGTAACCGGTGCCTGCGAAATAGAATGCCCTAAAGGAATTTCTTTAGAAAATATTGCCCGCATGAACCGTGAGTTTTTAATGGCAAACGCCGGGTCTAAGAAGTAAATTCTATAAAATTTGAATTTCAGCTAATAGGGGCTGTTTAAGGCATCCCTAAATCCTGTATCCTGAACTCTATATCCTTAAATAATTCCTACCTTTGTATCCGCTATGCAAATAGAAGTTTTAAAATCTAAATTACACCGGGTTACCATTAACGAAGCCAATATAGATTATATAGGCAGCGTTACCATTGACGAAGATTTAATGGATGCCGCTGATTTGTGCGAGAACGAAAAAGTGGACATATATAATTATCGCAACGGCGAACGTTTTCATACTTACGTAATAAAGGGTCAAAGAGGCTCCGGCATTATTTGTTTAAACGGCCCGGCTTCGCACAAAGTAGAAGTGAACGATGAAATTATTATCGTTTCGTACGCTTTGATTGAATATGCGGAAAGAAAAAATCACAAACCGGTAGTAGTTTTTCCCGAAACAAAAACAAACCGGTTAAAAGCCTAAATTTTTTGAATAAAAAACTGAAGTCCATATTGCAGCTCGTAGTTTTTGCCGCAATAGGAGCGGGTTTGGTTTGGCTTTCTTTTCATAACATTCCCGATAGCGAGATTGAAATTACCAAGCAATCATTTAAAAATGCCAATTATTTAGTTGTTACTCTTTCCGCCTTGGTAAGCATTCTTGCACACGTTTTGCGTGCATGGAGATGGGATTCGATGCTTCAACCGCTTGGACACAGTATTTCATTTAAAAACTCTTTTGCCGCGGTAATGATAGGTTATGTTGTAAGTTTTGCAACACCTCGTGGTGGCGGTGAAATCAGTCGTTGCGGTGTGGCTGCGCGTTATGAAAAAGTTCCGTTCGCGTCGGCTTTAGGTACGGTTATAACAGAACGTATTGTTGATGTACTTTTAATGCTTGTATTATTCTTTATTACGCTTGCGGTACAGTTTAGTGAATTAACGGATCTTACCAATGAATATGTTACGGAGCCATTGAAAAAGAAACTTTCTGCAAACACAAATCTGCTCTATATTTTAGTTGGGGGCTTTACTTTATTCATTTTTGTATTGATCCTTTTCCGGAAAAAAATAAAAACTCTTTTAACAGGAAAAATGGGTGCTATGCTCAAAAATTTCGGCGAAGGTTTACGTTCTGTAAAAGATGTAAAAAACCCTGCACTTTTTATTTTCCAAAGTTTTTTAATATGGCTTTGTTATCTTTTAAGCCTGTATGTTTGCTTCTGGTGTTTTGATGAAACCAGAAGTTTAGGAATAAAACCCGCTTTGGTAATCCTTTTACTTGGTACGTTGGGTGTTGCTGTAAGTCCCGGTGGGATTGGTTTGTATCAGATTATTTCAACTGGTATATTGGTGTTTTACGGAGTTGCTAACGGAGTTCAGACTTCCTTCCCGTGGATTGTTTGGGGTGCTCAGTTTATAGCCATAATAATTGTTGGAGGATTATGCTTTTTACTTTTACCTTTGCTTAATCGCGAAAAAAATGGAGTACCAGAAAATACTTGAGCAAAAAATATTTGAACAAAGACTTTTGCTGCAACGCATTCAGATATGGCGCGGCATGTTCAATAAAAAAATTATTTTTACCAATGGTTGTTTTGATATCCTGCATAAAGGCCATGTAGATTATTTAAGCAAAGCCCGTTCGTTGGGCGATATTTTAATTGTTGGTGTTAATACTGACGAATCGGTAAAACGTTTAAATAAAGCTCCCGAACGGCCCGTAAACAATGAACAAACCCGGGCTTTTATACTGGCATCTTTGCAGGTTGTTGACGCGGTTATTTTATTTAATGAAGATACTCCCTACGATTTGATAAAAGCCATTCAACCCGACATACTTGTAAAAGGTTCTGATTATAAACCCGAAGATATTGTAGGGGCTGATATCGTAAAGGCCCGTGGTGGAGAAATCGTAACAGTTGAACTTACACAGGGTTTTTCAACAACCTCTCTCATTGAGAAAATTAAATCGTAATTTTCCCGTTATTCAGCGATAACGAGTGGCAAACCCCTTAAAAAAATTAGCAGGACAAACAGCTATTTATGGCCTTAGCACGATAGTGCCGCGTTTTTTAAATTACCTGTTGGTTCCTCTTTTAACGTATAAGTTTACCAATCCTTCTGATTTTGGCGTTAATACCGAAATTTACGCTTATATTTCTTTTCTGAATGTCATTCTTACTTACGGAATGGAAACCGCTTTTTTCAATTTCGTCACCAAAAACGAAAATAAAAATGTGGTTTACAGTACGGCTCTTATTTCTTTATTAAGCACAACTACATTTTTTGCTTTATTAGGATTTTTTTCTTCGGAATTTATTGCAAATAAATTGGGCTACGCCAATAATGTAAATTTTATTCAGTGGATGGTTTTTATTATTGCAACAGATGCATTAATGGCTATTCCTTTTGCACGCCTTCGGGCGGAACAAAGGCCGCTTAAATTTGCATTTATCAAATTAGCCAATATTATTGTTAATCTCTGCATTACCATTTTCTTTATTCACTTTTGTAAAAATGCGTACGAACAGGATTTGGCAAATCAAACAAGCTCAACTTTAGGTAAATTATATAATCCGCAAATAGGAATCGGTTATGCGTTCCTTGCTACACTCCTTGCCAATTTATTTTCTTTGCTTTTATTGGCTAAACAATTTGTCGGCTTTACATACACTTTCGATAAAAAATTATGGACGGAAATGATTCGTTACGCTTTGCCTTTATTAGTGGTAGGCCTTGCGGGAATGATTAACGAAACTTTTGACAGAATTATTTTGAAAAAATTGTTACCTGCCGGTATCGGCATGCACGCGTTGGGAGTGTACGGCGCTTGTTATAAGATTTCCATACTCATGACTATTTTCCGGCAGGCTTTTCAATACGCGGCGGAGCCTTTCTTTTTTAATCACGCCAAGCAGGAAGACTCGCGTAAACTGAATGCGCTGGTGATGAAATATTTTATCATTACCTGTTCCTTCCTGTTCCTCGCAACCATGATGAACATCCGTTGGATAAAATATTTTGTGAACGAAAATTATTGGGAAGGCTTAGGCGTAGTGCCCATTTTATTAATTGCCAATTTATGTTTGGGAATTTATTACAATCTCTCGGTTTGGTATAAATTAACGGGACAAACAAAGTTCGGCGCTTTCATTACCATTTTCGGTGCGGCAATAACCCTGGCAATAAACTTTATTTTTATTCCCAGATACAGTTACATGGCTTCTGCATGGGCCACCCTCGCTTCTTACGGTTGTATGATGGTGATTTCGTATTTCCTTTCTCAAAAATATTACCCTACTAAGTATAATGTGCGAAGTTTTGTATTCTTCTTTGGCTTTGCGTTGGCTTTTTACTTTGCCTCGCTGCTATGGAAAAATGCGTTTTCTAACCGCCTAATCGAATTGGGATTAAACAATATTTTATTGCTGATTTATTGCTGGTTGTTTATTAAATTTGAACTCCCTAATTTAAAACGAGCCAATGCTACAGGTTAAAATTGTAAATAAAAGCAGGCACCCTTTGCCTAACTACGCTACCGACTACAGTGCCGGAATGGACTTACGCGCCGAGTTAACCGCGCCGGTAGAATTAAAACCCATGCAACGTGCTTTGGTACCAACAGGTTTGTTTATTCAGTTACCACCAAAATTCGAAGCGCAGATTCGTCCACGTAGTGGCCTGGCATTTAAAAACGGAATTACCGTGTTAAATTCGCCGGGAACTATTGACGCCGATTATCGTGGGGAAATAAAAGTGCTTCTTGTAAATTTATCTAATGAAATTTTTATGGTTAACGACGGCGAGCGCATCGCACAAATGGTCATTGCACGGCATGAAACTGCCGAATGGAAAGTAGTAACAGAACTGGAAGAAACAGAACGTGGTGCCGGTGGTTTCGGAAGTACAGGTAAGAAATAAATCAGCAAATCAATAACTCATAATTCGGTAAATGAAAACGGTTGATTCAATAAATTTTTCAGGTAAACGTGCGGTAATCCGCGTTGATTTTAATGTGCCGCTGAACGATAAGTTTGAAGTAACGGATGAAACACGCATCAAAGCTGCAATTCGCACATTACAGAAAATTTTAAAAGACGGCGGCAGTATTGTACTCATGTCGCATTTAGGAAGGCCAAAAGAAGGCCCTGCCGATAAATATTCATTAAAGCATATTGTAAAAAATGTTTTGGCGCAATTAGGAACGGAAGTAAAATTTGTAAACGATTGCATTTCGGAAGAAGCATTTAAAATTTCTTCTTCTTTAAAAGCAGGTGAAGTATTATTGCTTGAGAATTTACGCTTTTACAAAGAAGAAGAAAAAGGCGATGAAGCTTTCGCGCAAAAATTAGCTAAACACGGGGATGTTTATGTAAATGATGCATTCGGCACAGCTCACCGTGCACACGCTTCAACAACTATCATAGCTAAATTTTTTGACCAGGCGCATAAATGTTTCGGTTATGTAATGGCAGGTGAAGTAGCCAGCATCATAAAAGTTTTAAATAATTCGGAAAAACCTTTTACTGCAATCATTGGCGGTGCAAAAGTTTCCGATAAAATTTTAATCATTGAGCAATTGATGAATAAAGCGCAGCATATTATCATTGGTGGCGGTATGGCCTTTACCTTTGTAAAAGCGATGGGTGGAAAAATCGGTAAATCACTCTGCGAAGATGATCGCATGGAAATCGCAAAAGATTTAATTGATAAAGCCAAACAAAAAGGTATTCAACTGCATTTACCAACGGACGCAATCATTGCCGATAATTTTTCCAATGAAGCGGCGCATAAAAATTCGCCCATAAATACTATTCCTGAAGGATGGATGGGATTAGATATTGGCCCTGATACCGAAAAAAATTATTGCGAGATAATTAAAAATTCAAAAACCATTTTATGGAACGGTCCCATGGGCGTTTTTGAAATGAGTAATTTTGAACACGGAACAAGAGCAGTGGCAGAAAGCATTGTAAGCGCAACAGCAAAAAATTCTTATTCATTAATCGGTGGCGGCGACTCGGTTGCTGCTATCAATAAATATAATATGGCAAACAAAGTAAGCTATGTTTCTACCGGAGGCGGTGCCTTGCTGGAATATATAGAACAAGGAAGTTTGCCCGGAGTTAAAGCGATAGAAAACTAAGAAGAGAAAAAATGATTTTACCGGTTGTAGTATACGGAGACCCTGTGCTGAGAAAAACAGGAATTGACATTGATAAAAATTACGCAGGCCTCAATGATCTCATCGCAAACATGTTTGAAACCATGTATAATGCTAATGGTGTAGGTCTCGCGGCGCCACAGGTAGGCAAGGCAATTCGCTTGTTTGTAGTTGATGCAAGCCCCTTTGCCGATCGCGACAAAGATGATGAAGACGATGAGAAATTAAGCAAGGCAGAAATCGAGCTTCTTAAAGATTTTAAACGTGTTTTTATAAACGCACATATTTTAGAAGAAGAAGGTAAGGAGTGGAAGTTTAACGAAGGTTGCCTGAGCATTCCTAAAATACGCGAAGATGTTTTGCGTAGGCCCACTATTACCATTGAGTATCGCGACGAGAATTTTAAAAAACACAAAGAAACTTTTTCCGGGCTTGTGGCTCGCGTAATACAACATGAGTATGACCATATTGACGGAAAACTTTTTACAGACCGCATAAGCGCTTTGCGTAGAAAGTTATTAGCAGGTAAATTAAACGATATTACTAAAGGAAAATTCTCAGCCGATTATAAAACCAAAGTTTATAAAAAGTAGAAATATGAAAAAAGTATTCTTTAGTGTTTCTGTTTTATTTTTTGCTTCATGTAATCAAAAACCTGATTCAAAAGAATCTATCGTTACAAAGGACTCAACCATTGCTCAGCCTGTTGAACACATTGTGCCGAAAGAAGTTCCTGGCCGCGAAGATTTATTAAAACAAATTGAAGCGATGGAAAAGGAACTTTATGCCACAGAAGAATTAAATCAGGATAAAGCAAAAAAAATGGTTTCCCTTTATGAATTGTATTATCAGAATTACCATAAATACCCGGAGACCCCTGATTTTCTTTTTAAAGCAGGAGAGATTACCGAAAATATCAACCAACCTTACAGGGCTATAAAATTTTATACAGAGTGTTACGAAGAATATCCAGCTTTTAAATTCAGCGCGGAGTGTTTGTTTCGCATGGCTAATCTCTATGATTACAAACTGAACAATTATATTAAAGCAAAAGCTTTATATGAAGAAGTAAAAGTACAGTTCCCTAAATCGCCGATGGCAAAAGACGCAGATGCCGCTATAAAATTAATGACTAAATCCGATCAGGATATGATTAAAGAATTTGAAAAGAAAAACGGAGTAAAGAAATAACAAACTATTTGATCAGTGATACGGTACCTTTTAATTGATGGGGTTCACCTTTAAAGTTTTTGAGTTCAATTTTCCAGACGAAAATGTCTTCCTGAAGGATATCATTTCCTTTGCCCATAAACCTTCCGTCCCATCCTTTGTTGATATCGTCGGAGAA
>DATMMV010000176.1:0-46194 GCA_035569635.1 Bacteroidia bacterium
ATCAAAAAGTACGCCTTTCTTTTCAAAGCAATAAATTAAATGTGTGCTGTATAGTTTGCTTAATTGAGTTGCTAATACCGAAGCTATTGTATCCGCATTGGTATTCAGTAATTGCCCTTTGGCATCGCATGTAATTGACGCAATAACAGGAGTTGCTCCGAACTCCAAAATATTTTGTAAAAATCCCGTATTCACCCCTTCCGGTAAAATATCTCCCGCAAAACCGTAGTCAATTTCTGCGATCTCTCTTTTCTTCGCTAAAATGCATTTACCGTCGACGCCGCTGAGCCCAAGCGCATTACAATTTAACGATTGCAATTTTGCAACTATACTTTTGTTAATCCACCCGGCATAAACCATGGTGGTTACTTTTAGTGTTTCAGAACCTGTAATTCTCCTGCCTTGTATCATCTTAGTTTCGATATTCAATCTTGCAGATAGTTCTGTTGCAAGTTTCCCGCCGCCGTGAACTAAAATTTTTAACCCTTTCAGTTGTACAAAGTCGGTAAGAAATCTCTCCAATGAAATTTCATTATCCAGAATATTTCCTCCGATTTTTATGATGTATAAATTTTTCATACTTCGGAATATTGAATTTGATTCTGTAATACGGTTTGAGGTTTAAAATTCGCTTCTAACATATTTTTAAGAACCGCTTGTGCGGCGTAAACCCTGTTTTCGGCTTGTTGCAATATCAATGATCCCGGGTTATCCAGTAATTCATCACTTAGTTCCACATTTCTTCTAACGGGCAAGCAATGCATGATGCGTGCGTTATTTGTCTGTATTATTTTATTTTTATTGAGCAACCAGTTTCTTTTTACCGAAGGCATTAAGCCGTATTCTTTATAAGCTGACCAGTTTTTTACATAAACAAAATCCGCTCCTTCAAGGGCTTCCTGCTGATTGTAAATTATCTCAGCGTTCTTTGTATAATCAGAATGAAGTTCGTAACCTTCAGGTTGAGTTACTACAAAATTTACATCAATAGCATTCATCCATTCGGAAAATGAATTGGCAACCGCTTGAGGTAAAGGTTTTATGTGCGGAGCCCATGTAAGAACTACTTTCGGTTTTCTTATTTTTTTCTGTTCATAAATTGTCATCGCGTCCGCCAGGCTTTGTAAAGGGTGTAATGTGGCAGATTCAAGACTGACTAAGGGAACTTTACAATGTTTCATGAATTGCAATAGAATATGTTCGCTGTAATCTTTCGCTTTGTTTTGTAGAGTTGGAAAACTCCTCAATCCGATAATATCGCAATATGTTCCTAATACTGCGGCCGCATCTTTAATGTGTTCCACTTTATCGCCATTCATAATTGCGCCGTCTTCAAACTCTAAAGCCCAGCCTTCCTTATCAATGTTCATCACAATTACATTCATTCCTAAATTCAGCCCGGCCTTTTGTGTACTCAGCCTTGTCCGTAGACTTGGGTTCATGAAAATCAAACCCAATGTTTTATTTTTACCAATGGTATTGTGTCCAAAAGGATTGGCCTTTATCTCCAATGCTTCTTTTACCAAAGCATCCGGATTTTTTACGTCGTATACGGTTGTAAAATATTTCATGATAAAACTTTATTTGTGGTTAAAACTGCGTTTAATGATTCCAGAAAGAAATCAGCTTCTGTTTTTGTAATATTTAAAGCTGGCAGAAGCCTTATTGTTTTTGTAGAAGAGGAATATCCCGTAAAAATTCTAAATTCAAACAGAAGTTGTTTTCTTATTTCGGTAGCGTTTGCTTCAGTGTCAATTCCAATCATTAGCCCTTTTCCCCTGAGAAATTTTATTCCTTCTTTATTTTTTAAAACATTGAAAATGTAATCTCCCATTTGTTCAGCATTTTCAACCAGATTTTCTTTTTCTATAATATCAAGTACAGCTATTCCGGCAGCGCAGGCTAAATGATTACCTCCGAAAGTGGTTCCCAGCATTCCGTGTTTTGCATTTATTTCAGGAGAAATTAAAACCCCGGCTATTGGAAAACCATTACCCATTCCTTTCGCCACAGTAATTAAATCGGGTTTAATGTTTCCATGTTGATGTGCGAAGAATTTGCCGGTCCGCCCGTATCCGGATTGAACCTCATCCAATATTAAAAGCGTTCCTGTTTTTTTACATTGTGCTTCTAATTTTTGCAGGAATGAATTATCCGGAACCTGAATCCCGCCAACACCCTGAATTCCTTCAATAATAACAGCAGCAATTTCTTCCGTTATTTGCTCAATACAGTTTTCATCATTGAAAGAGAGGAAAATTATATTATCGGTTTGATTAATCGGCGCAACTATACTTGTGTCATCTGTAGCGGCAACTGCCAGGGAAGTTCTTCCGTGGAAGGAATTAGTAAATGCGATTACTTTTTTCCTTCCTGTATGAAAAGAAGCAAGCTTCATAGCATTTTCATTGGCCTCTGCACCAGAGTTACACAGAAACAGTTGGTAATCTAGGTAGCTGCTTAGTTTTCCTAATTTTTCCGCGAGAACTTCTTGTTGAGGAATTTGTACCGAGTTGGAATAGAATCCAATTTGCTTTAATTGCTCGTTTAGTTTATTTATATAATGGGGATGAGAGTGCCCGACAGAAATTACCGCGTGGCCTCCGTAAAAATCTAAATACTTTTTTCCGTTCTTATCCCAAATGTATGAGCCCTTTGCTTTTACCGGCTCAATGTTGAATAATGGATATACATCAAATGTTTTCATGTTTTTTATTTTTTTGGTCCTTTGTCCTTCGCTCCTTTTAATATACGTTTGCTTTTAATTTTAATCCCGTTGTTTCCTCTAATCCGAACATCAAATTCATATTTTGAACAGCTTGTCCTGATGCTCCCTTTAATAAATTGTCAATAACGGTTACAATGGCCAATTGATTTTTGTGTTTGATTAATTGCATGAAACACTTATTGGTATTGGTTATTTGTTTTACATCGACGGTTTTTACAAGGTGAACAAACGGATGTTCGGCATAGTAAATCTTAAATAAATTTTCCACTTCAGATTGACTCAACCCGATATTTACTGTAATTGCTGCTAAAATCCCTCTGCTGAAAGCGCCTCTTTGCGGAATAAAACTTATTTCATCCGAAAAACTATTTTGTAATTGTTTTATGCTTTGATTTATCTCAGCTAAATGTTCGTGTTCAAATACTTTGTAAACCGATAAATTATCATTTCTCCAGCTGAAATGTGTTGTTGCGTTTAAACTTCGTCCGGCACCGGTTGAACCTGTCGTGGCATTTACGTTAATATCTGCATTCAGCAAACCTTTTGCGGCCAGAGGTAATAGGCCTAATTGAATAGCTGTGGCAAAGCAACCTGGATTGGCAATGTAGTTCGCCTTTTTTATTTTTTCTCTGTTCAATTCGGGTAAACCATAAATAAACGCTGTTTCCTGCCAACTGTCTCCTGTGGATTGCCTACTTATTCTAAAATCTCTGCTCAAATCAATGATTTTTGCATCGTATAAGAATTTATTCTCATCAAGAAATTTCTTCGCGTCTCCATGCGACATACATAAAAAAGTCAAATCAGCACCTTTTTCCGCAGTGGCACAAAATGCCAGATCGGTTTCTCCGGTTAAATCCTGGTGAATTTCATAAAGGTCCTTTCCTTGCTGACTTTTACTCACAACGTATTGCAATTGTGCGTTAGGGTGATTCAGTAATAACCGCACAAGCTCTCCACCCGTATAACCGGCACCACCAATAATTCCTATTTTGATTTTCTGACTCATGCTAATTCTTTTTGATTGACTTTGTTGTAAATGCCAACCTGATTTCCGAATATTTTTGCAAAACCTTTTACGTCTTCTCCACTCCAGGCTTTGTTTATCTCGCCGTAACTTCCGAATTTATCCGACATTAAATCATTTTCGGATTCAATTCCGTTTAATGCGAATCTGTAAGGATGTAGTGTAAGGAAAACTTTCCCGCTAACATTTTGTTGTGTGTTTTCTAAAAAAGATTCTACGTCTCTCATAGCAGGCTCTAAATATTGTCCCTCATGCAAAGAACTTCCGTACCAAACAGAGAGCTGGTCTTTAAGAAGTAACTGATGTTTACTCAACACATGCTTCTCCAATAAATGATGTGCTTTGATAATAATTAACGGAGCCGCCGCCTCAAAACCAACCCTGCCTTTAATTCCTATAATAGTATCGCCAACATGAATATCTCTTCCGATACCATAACCGTTGGTAATGCCTGTTAAATATTGGATAGCGCCTGGTGGAGAAAATGTTTTATCATTTACTCCAATTAATTCTCCTTTTTCATAATGTAAGGTAATGTCTTCAGAATCTTTTTTTGTCACCGGAGTAGGGAAAGCTTCTTCAGGTAATGGTAGATTAGATGTAAGGGTTTCTTTTCCGCCCACCGAAGTTCCCCAAATGCCTTTGTTAATGCTGTATTTCGCTTTTTCAAAATTCATAACGACTCCGTGTTCTTTCAGGAATTTTATTTCTTCTTCTCTCGAGAGTTTCATATCTCTGATCGGAGTGAGAATTTCTGTTTCAGGAATAAGCGTGTTAAACACCATATCAAACCTCACCTGGTCGTTACCTGCGCCTGTGCTGCCATGAGCCACATATGATGCTCCGATTAACTTAGCCTGATTGGCAATGGCAACTGCTTGCGAAATCCTTTCGGCACTTACTGATAGGGGATAAGTGTTGTTCTTTAAAACATTCCCGTAAATTAAATACTTAATTACTTTTTTATAGAAATTTTCTGTTTCATCAATGCAATGAAAAGTTTTTACTCCCAAAGCGTGAGCATGTTTTTCAATTACTGAGATTTCCACTTCATTAAAGCCGCCTGTATTTACCAATGCGGCGTGAACTTCCAGGTTTTTCATTTCAGAGAGATAAATCGCGCAGTAGCTGGTATCTAATCCTCCGCTGAATGCTAATAGTACTTTATTGTTTTTCATTTTCATTTTATAATAAGGTTATTACTTTTTTTTCTTTTTTCTTTTGTGATTTCAGCAGGATAAATTGTTTCAGTCGCATAAAACGCTCATACAATTTGGATTGCTTGCTGAAATTCCATCGCTTTCGCTTTTCGTTTTTTGCTTTTTCTAACGGATCATACAACATGGCGGTGCACATACAGTTTTTTCTTTCCTTGCTTTTCAGAATTTCAATATTCACGCAGCTGTTGCAACCTTTCCAGAAGGCTTCATCGTCGGTAAGCTCACTGTAAGTAACGGGTTCGTAACCTAACTCGGAATTAATTTTCATTACTGCAAGTCCTGTGGTTAAACCGAATATTTTTGCATCGGGGTATTTGCTACGTGACAATTCAAATATTTTTTGCTTGATAGCTTTTGCCAAACCGCTTTTCCTGAATTGCGGCGCTACAATTAACCCTGAGTTGGCCACATATTTACCATGACTCCAGGTTTCTATATAACAAAAACCTGCCCATTCTCCTGCAAGAGTTAATGCCACAACGGCTTTTCCCTCGAGTATTTTTTGCTCAAGGTATTCGGGGCTTCTTTTGGCTATACCTGTTCCCCTTGCCTTTGCCGATGCTTCCATCTCGGCACAGATGTGTGCTGCATAGTGCAAATGTTGTACACTTGCTACCTGCACAATGAATGAATCCATTGTGTTAAATTTTAAAATGAAACGATTATTGAAATGCGAATGATGCTCCTCTTCCCGAAGAGAATTACACCTGGGGAAATTTTACGCTAATCAGCGTCGGATAAAGAAGCGGCCGGGGAGTGACACTAAAACTACCCTTGTGGGAGCAGAAAACAAATTTGCAACAAGGCTCAACAGCCCGTTGGTTGCGGATTTGAAGTTGTTTATCAACTTGGTTTTTTTCATTTCTTTTTTATAAAAAGATTAAAATTGTGTTTGTTGTGTTGCAAATGTTCCGAAAAAATAATTTAACATCCAAATAAAATTTCATTTTTCTTCAAATTGCCTTATCCCCGGCCGAAATTTTCTGACGGATATCAGTCGCTAAAGACCGCGAAAAGGGTTAAATTTGAAAAACATTATAAGCCCATGAGTCACGAAGAGCACCTGAAGAGTTCTGATTTTATTTCGGATATCGTTATAGGAATGAGCGACGGATTAACCGTTCCTTTTGCCCTGGCCGCGGGATTAAGTGGGGCGGTTGACAGTAACTCGGTAATTATTACAGCAGGTGTTGCTGAGATTGTTGCGGGTTGTATAGCTATGGGGTTGGGTGGTTACCTTGCCGGAAAAACAGAACAGGATCATTACGAGAATGAACTGAAACGCGAATACGAGGAAGTTGAACGGGTACCCGAAAGGGAAATGGAAGAAGTAAGGGAAGTATTTGCCGATTATGGTTTAAGTATTGAATCGCAAAATATCATTGCCAACGAACTTTCTAAAGACAAAGACAAGTGGGTCGAGTTCATGATGCGTTTTGAGCTCGGTCTCGAAAAACCTCACCACAACCGTGCGCGTAACAGTGCTTTAACCATCGGCACCTCTTATATTATTGGTGGATTGCTTCCTTTATCCGCTTATTTTTTTACCACAAAACCTATTGATGGGTTAATCCTTTCTTCAATACTTACTACTGCCTGCCTTTTTGTTTTCGGTTATTTCAAAAGCAAAGTAACTGGACAACAACCTTTCTTCGGAGCGCTTAAAGTAACGCTGATTGGTTTAGTTGCTGCAAGTGCGGCATTCGGAATTGCAAAATGGGTTTCTTAATTCCCGGGAATAAAAAAGCGTAAACACATCAGGTTTCACTCTTCTGTATTTACACTGTCAAAAAATTGTTTTACTTATTGATGATTACCGTTTTGGTGATTTTTTGATTTCCGTTTGAGATTTTTATAAAATAAGTTCCCGCGTAAACCGACTGAACATCAAAATAAGCTATAGTACTTCCTTTATTAATTTTTGAAGTAGCAACCACCCGGCCACTCATATCAATCAGTTGAATTTCTAAATCAGATTTTACCAAATTTCCAACCTGAATAGCAATTAAATCGCTTGCAGGATTAGGGAAAACAGAAACTTTGAGCTGATTAAATTCATTCTCGCTGATTGAAGAACCTGAAGCCGTATAGGTGGTTGTGCTTTCTGTGATAGAAGTAACCTTTCGATTTGCATAAACTCCGTAAAAAGTCGGGCCAACCACATAGGGATAATAAGAATTCCAATTAGCATCTACTGTTGCGAAGTAGCAATAAGTTCCGGCAGGATATTCAGGTGTTATACAAAACCTTCCGTTATGATCATCCAAATAGTCAGAAGAAACCGGAGCTGTATATTGGTAATCTTCCCTGAAATAGCCAAGTGGATACGTTGAACTTACCGCCGGACCCGGAGTAACAGATGTTCCTGTGTAATAAGTGGTACGTGTTGTAATATTTCTTAACGAAAAGCTCGATTTCATTCTGACAATAGGGCCTGTTCCATTAATGTTTTGATAAGCGTACGCTCCGTAAATGGGAAATCCGTCGTAAGCATAGCCCAATAAAGGAGAATGCTGCGTACTGTCGATTTTATATAATCCGTCGGCCAGGTATAAATTGCAAACCGTAGAAATCACATTTAAATCCAGGTTAAAAGCGCTTGGATTCTGGTGATGATGATAATTTCCCATAGCGGGATGCCCTTTTGCACAATCAAAACCTCCACGCTCTCCAACAACCGCGTCTCTGTTCCAAACTCCGTCGCCTGCGCCACCTAAGGGTCCCCCTTTTAAGCATCCGCATGAATTTGACCAGGAAACTCCGTCGCGATAATCAAACAAAGCAACGCCGTTAATAAATACGCCGATATCTCCGCCGGTAGTGCTTGTTAAAGTGCCCGTATTTTGAACGGGTGCCAAAGGAAATTTAAAAATTGCATTTTGATTACTTGCGTTTGACGGATTACCATCTAAAAACGGGCCGGTAATATAGGAGGGAACTCCCTTCGTTGAAACATATACATTGTTTGCCGAGTACTGAACCGTTTGGCAGTTAACCAAAATATTATTGGCAACAGGAGTTGAATTACCACTTACGTAGTAAGTACCGGTTACAGTAGTATTTTGTAGCCAGCAGGTAATCGCGGGACTTAATTGCGCGTAACTTATAGTTGCTATAATTAAAAGCCAGGCGGTG
The DNA here is from genome assembly GCA_035569635.1 of Bacteroidia bacterium. Taxonomy (GTDB): domain Bacteria; phylum Bacteroidota; class Bacteroidia; order B-17B0; family Aurantibacillaceae; genus PALSA-968. The sequence continues at coordinate 8,111 of DATMMV010000176.1, forward strand.
TAAAATATTTGTTTCATAAGTGTTATTTTGGTTTGTTAAATATTAGACGATCTTATTTTTGTTTTCCTTCGGTTTGAAGTAAAATTTCTTTCGGGAATCCGTGTTTAGGATTAAATACAAAGTCTATATCGTTGAGAGCCAGTAAAAAGGAGATTAGATCAACTTTCTCATCAGAACTTAATTGAATAGAGTTTCTTAATTCATTTGCCAGTGTCGGGCCCTGCTTTATACCTTGGGTGTAATGATTCAGAACCTGGTTCAGTTTATTGAATCTTCCGTCGTGCATGTAAGGATAGGTATAACTCAGATTTCTTAAACTCGGGATTTTGAATTTTAAACTGTCGGCACTTTGTTTGGTAACCATCCATTTTCCAAAATCTTTTAAGCCCGTATCAAGCGGCAAGCCGTTATTTGCAAAAGTGTAATTTGAAAATAATGGTTCGGTGTGGCAGGCATTGCAGTTTTTTAAAAACAGAGCATATCCTTTTTGCTCCTGTTCCGTAAATTTTTCCTTTTTTGATTTTACGCGGTCGTATTTTGAATTTGCCGAAACAAGTGTAAGCTGAAATTGCGATAGCGCTTTCAAAACTCTTTCGCCGGTAATGATACTGTCATCAAATGCAATATAAAATAATTTTGGATAGAGTTTGTTGTTTTGCAATTTGGCAACTACGGTTTCTATTTTTTCTCCCATTTCTTTCGGGTGACTGATTGGCGCGAGAGCCTGAACATCCAAATGATTAATGGCGCCGTCCCACATAAAAACGGACTGCCAGGCTAAATTCATTAAAGAAGGTGCGTTTCTTGTTCCGATTAGATCATTAATGCCGTGACTCAAGGCATGGTCGGTATGCGCGAAAGCATTGAAAGAGGAGTGACAGGAAGCGCAGGAAATGTTATTGTCTTTGGATAGGATAGGGTCGTAAAACAAAGTTCTGCCCAATGTAATTTTAGAAACGTTGAGTGGATTTTTTTTGAAATCGTAAACCGGTTTTGGAAAATATGCCGGATATTGCAATTGATATACTTCTGCAACTGTAAATGCAAAAAACAGAAATACTATTATCAACCTTGTTAATTTTAATTTCATTCCTTAACAGAAAAGATGGTTTGATAAAGTTTGGCGAGCGTTACAGCTTTTTCTCCCGGCGACATAATTTCATTGGTATTTTTTAAGTCAATGCCGTTTAAAAATTTTTCAAGGTCAACTTTTATATCAATTTCTGTTTTATTTTTTAAGGATAATGTAATTGTTTGTAATGTGGCGTATGGATTCAAATATCCTCCGATATGAAATTGAAAAATATTATTTCTCGTTGCGCAAACTTTACCCGCGCCTTCCAGTTTAAAATTGATATAACCGCTTTGCCATGCCCAATACATTCCGTTAACCGGATCGAGGTCACCTCCCATAGCACCCGATACATTGGTGGTACTATCAATTCCGATATTAAATTTTATCACGTCGAAATCTATTTTTTTTACTAAAAACGATATGCTTAATTTCTTTTCGATATCAATCAAATGAAATTTGTTTTTAACGGTGTAAACTACTTTTCCGTTTTTTAATAAAGTAAGATTGGAAACATAGAACCTGAAGGTTTCAATATTAAGACTATCGTTAAGCTTTGAAGAGTAATATTTTTTTCCCGGTTCAATAGCTGTATTCCCGAAAGTTGGAGTGAATTTTACAGAGCCTGTATCCTTCTGGCAAAAACCAAAAAAAGGCAGGAGGGTAATAAGGATGAAATAAAATTTGTTCATTATACAAGGACTTCGACTCCGCTCAGTCTGACAACATCATTTTGAAATTGGAATGATTCCTTATTAATTTTTATAACTACCAAATTTACAAATTTTGTAATAGCTCTCATTTTATAATTGTTGCCACATCGAGCGGAGTCGAGGTGCGCGGAGAATTTCCAAAGAATTGATTCCACTCAGTCTGATAACAGTTGAATTTTTTCATTAATGTTTCGGTGGTGGAGGTGGCCCTTCGGGATTTTGCGGACGATGAGGAGGTTTGGGCGCCATCATTTGTAAAGCTTCATTAATTACCTCGTCGAATTTTTTCTGCTGCCCGGGTTTGCAAATGGCACGAACCTTTTTAAAATGATTAAACGTAAGCATCTCCATTTGTTTTTGAAAAAGAGCCATACTGTCGGCCAATTGCATGCTTAATATAGAATCAGCAGTGGTATTTCCCAGCAAATCAAAAAAGCGGTGGTGCATTTTGCGGTTTTTCTCCTGTATCAGTTGCGCGCTTTCGTGATGCTCTTTGCGCAGTGCGTCAAATTGTTTTATTTGCGCTTCGTCAAGGTTAAGCTCGTGAGTTAAAAATTCAAAAGCCGTGGGCGGGCTGGGTGCTTCCGGGGGCGGTGGAGGCATATGCCCTTCGTGATGTTTACGGCCGGTCCACATAAAAGTAAGGGTAGCAATATTTATCAATAATAAAACGACAATAGTTATTTTTAAAAAGCGGTTATTTTCCATGTTTTTAAAATTGGGTGGTATTTAAATAAGAAAAATATTCTTTGGCAACAGGATTGTTGTTTCCTGTTTGTGTTTTTGTTTCGGTAGTATTTGCAGAGCGCGTCCAGACAAAAACATTTAATGTAATAAGAACTGCGAAACAAGCTGCTGCCTGCCAAACCAAACGCGGCGCGATGGAAACGATTTTCGCTTCTTTATTCTGAAGTCTTATAATTATTTTATCATACAAGAAAGAACTTACTTCTGTTTTTTGCAGGTTATCCAAACTGTTTAAGGTTTTTTCTATCTCGTTATTTATGTCCTTGTTTTCCATTTCTTCCATATTAGACGATGGGTTTCAATTAAAACTTGCGGTCGATGTTTAAAAATTTGGGATTAACCTGTATTTTCTTCTTCTTTCAACCAAAATCTTGTCAGACTGAGCAGAGTTGAAGCCCTTGGATAAATACCCGGAATGACTGAAATTCACGCATCTTGACTCCGCTCGATATGACAATATAAGTTTATATTTCATTTTTACCCTTTTTTATAATAATCTCCTAAATATTTCTGCAAATTGCTCCTGGCTCTGAATAAAAGCGACTCAATAGAAGAAACTGATATCTGCATCACTTCCGCTATTTCCCGGTAACTGAGTCCTTCTACTTTATTAAGTGTAAATGCAATTTTTTGATTTTCGGGCAATTCATTAATGGCTTTAAATAAAATAGTGGCTCTTTCTTTATTCTCCAACTGCACCCCGGGATGTACAAAGGTGACTTGTTCAACCAAGGGCTCATTACTTTCTTCGCCAAAAAGGCTTTGCATAAAACCAAAACGCTTTTTTCTTTTTTTTGCCCGTAAAAAATCCAGCGATTTAGTTACCGTAATACGATAAAGCCAGGTAGAGAACTTGCAGTCACCCTTAAATTCTTTTACCGAATGAAAAACCTGTATAAAAACTTCCTGTGTCAGGTCTTCGGCGTCAGTAGTGTTTTGTAAAATCCCCAATGAGGCATTATAAACCAGTCCTTTGTGTGTTTCCACAATATATTTAAAAGCAGAGCTTTCGCCCGTTTTAAGCTGCGCTATAAGAATTTCCTCGTTCAGAAAAAGGCCTTTATAATATGACGTTAATTTAGGGTAAAACTTGCGGATTAGCCAGAATAAAAGGATTTTTTACTTTTGTATATCTATGAAAAACCTTCTGAAATCGAATGTCTTTGCTTTTGTGCTGATTGTAATTATACAAATGGTCTACAAAATGATTTTTTTAGATTACTGGGGCTTTTGGCATGATGAGGCTTTCAGTCTTTACTACTCGCAACAACACTGGGGTCATCTTAAACATATTTCTGAATGGGATATCAACCCTCCCTTGTATTATTACTTTTTATGGATATGGCAGCATTTGTTTGGCATAGGAGAGTATGCTATTCGCTTTTCGAGTGTTTTGTTCAGCGCATTGTCGGCAGGTATGCTTTATATTCTTTGTGTGAAGAATTTTAACTATGCAACCGGGTTAATAGCGGTGTTGTTTTTCACTGTTTGTAACGACATGTATTTTTACGCCCACGAAGCACGCCCTTATACATTAATTATGTTCCTTGTGCTTTGCTCTTCTTATTTTTTCTTAAACATGTTGAATAAACCCGGTTGGGTAAACGCTTTTATTTTGGGTGTACTTAATTTCGGACTTATTTATACGCATTATGTATGCGGAATTATTATTGCTGTACAAATTGGTGTGGCATTGATTTATTTTAATAAAGCTTTACTAAAATTTATAAGTATCGCTTTAGGAATTACTGTTTTAATTGCGGTTTTGCGTTTTACAAAAAAAACCATTGCGCTGGTTTTGCATAATGAAAAAAGTTCTTTCTGGATTGAAAAACCAACTTTTCACGATTTAACCGATACACTTTACAGTTTTTTTAACGGACAGGATTTATTTTATATTTTTTTATTCGCCGCGTTGATACCACTGATAATTATGGTACGTGCAAAAACCTGGAAACCTGTTTGGGCTGCAAATAAAATGAATCTTACTTATGTTTTGTTCAGCGGAGCGGGCGCCCTGCTTATTTGTTTTCTTGTGAGTTTATTTATGCCGCTCTTTGTAAGAAGATATTTACTTTTTACCGGACCTTTTATTTTTATAGTTATAGCACATCTTATAAGTATGGCTGATAAAAGCATAAGCCCCCCATTATTAGCAATAGTCGGTTTGTTTATGATTTTTTCTGTAATGCGGATAAATTTTCACACACCAAAATCAATGGATTACCGTGGCGCGGTTTACCTGGTAAAAGCATTGCAAAAAAATAATACGCCCGTGCTGGTTGAAACTCCTGACGTTGGCGCCCTGTTTTCTTATTATTACGATCGTTCCATTTTTACAGATTACGGGAATATTGAAGGCCGCTTAAAAGATAAAGGAATTTACATGGTGGCAAATGCAAACGATGCAAAAGCAGTCGATTTAGGTAAATACAATCGTATTGTACTTACACAAACTTTTGAAGATGTCAATCCCGGCGATAAAGAATTGCTGAAATATATTTCTGTCAATTACCCTCAAAAAGTAACCACAAGATTTTATCGTGGCATTACGATAAATGTTTATAGTAAATGAAGATTCCCGTCACCCTGAATTTATTTCAGAGTCTCATATCATTTGCTAACCCTAAAAGTTAGGAGATGCGGAAACAAGTTCAGCATGACGACATTCACCGAAACAAAACTATTTTACCGCGTAACTCAATTTAAACACCGTACGGCGGTTTTGTTTGTGTTCTTCGTCGCTGCAATCTACCCCATTGCCGCAACGGTTACTTAATTGTGTCTCACCGAACCCTCTGGCAGTTAAGCGTTTTTTGTCGATACCTTGTGCAACTAAGTATTCAACGACCATATTGGCACGTTTTTGCGAAAGCTCCATATTGTATTCGTCGCCTGCCGTGGCATCCGTGTGCGATTGAACTTCTAAAACCAATTTCGGGTTTTTATTCAGGGCATCAACTGCTTTTTTCAAAATAACTTCAGCTTCCGGTAATATTTTTGCCGAGCCCGATTCATAATAAATATTTTCTATAATCTCTATCTCTTTCTTTCCGGAGTTCAGTCCGCCCAGTTTAACCCAGGGGTCAAAGTCTTCTACAGAAATTTTCGACATCATCATCTTCTCGCTTTGCAATAAATTGAATTTAAATACGCCCTCGGTATTTTTCACAATCTCTTTGATTATTTTTCCTTTTTCATCTGTTACAATAATTTTATCGAAAGGTATTTTTTTACTGTCAAGTGCATCAATCGCAAAATTATATTTGCCCGAAGGAATAAGATTGGTAAAATTAAATCCTCCATTATTATCTGTTGTGTTAAACGAAATAATATCATCACGTTCGTTCAATAGTAAAAATTTAATCTCAGCCAAAGGTGTTTTGTCTGCGTTGTCCGCAACCAATCTTCCTTTAAAATCTATATGGAGAGGTTGGTCTTCAACACTCATTAAAGTCATTAAATTCACATCCGAAGGCATAAGTTCAAATTTGAATTTACCTTTTTCTCCACTCTTGGATACGATGATTGTGTTTCCGTTTCCGTCCACAACTTTAAATTGAGCAATACCATCAAAACTTGCATCGGTTACATCCAGTGTCATCAAATAGTTTCTGTCGAAGGGAAGTTTCTCAAATTTAAATTGCCCTTTCTCGTCTGTTTTAGTGTAATACATTACTTCGCCTTTTTCGTTGGTTATGTAAACCATTTTATTGGCGTACACTTTTCCACTGGGGTCATTGGCTAAAACTTTACCGGTAAAAGCAACTTTTACACGGGTATTATCAATCAGTCGCCCTACTTTAAAAGTTTTTGTAGTGCTGTTAAAATAAATATCGGTAACAGTAATTTCCATTTTATCTGCATTGTTTATCGGGACTTTGCAATTAAAGAAAGGATTTTTTTCGTTGCTGTTAAAGGGAACTTTTATTCCGTTAATTTTTATTTCCTGTATCAGGCTTTTGTCGCGTACTTCTCCTTCAAAAACCACATCAAACTGGTTGGTATAAACATTTATAAAGCCTGCGTTATCGGGTTGCGGATAAGCAATGATAAGCATAGGGGCGTCACTTTCTTTATTGGCCTGGTAGTTTTTATCCTGCGCGTCGCGTAACAATTTTTTTGCCTCGGCATTGTTGGGGTTTATTTCATTGGCTCGTTTTAAATCGGCAATAGCATCGGGGTAATTGCCTAATTCTAAATAACACTGACCGCGTAAATAAACCGCTTCAAAATTTTTCGGGTCGAGTTGAATGGTTTTGGTAAAATCATTAATGGCACCCTGAAACTGACTGGTTTTTTTATTGATTTTTCCGCGCAGAAAAAACGCCTCAGTAAATTTCGGATTATCCACTAATGCCTTACTTAAATCGCCGATTGAATTTACATAATCTGATTTTGCAAGCAGGGGTTGACTTCGTAAATAGTACACATAATATTTTTTTGGCTCAACGGTATCTGCAGGGTCTAAAGACAAACCAATGTCAAATTCCTTAATTGAATTATCAAAATCAAAAACCCGGTGCATGGCCCATGCATGATTTATATAATAGGGTTTGTATTTGGGTAAAGGTTTAATATCGTTAGGGTCTTCGTTTTTCATTAAGCGAATAGCCGAAATATATTCCAGATTGGCGTTTGGCAAATCTTTCAGGCTGTCAAGCGCAAGTGCTTTGTAATAATGACTTACGTGATTGTAGCGTTGCACATCAAGCGCTTTATTTACTTTTTCCAATGCAACATCAAACTTTTTTAATTTTAAATAAGAGAAACTCGCTTTTTGCCAGGCGGGAATATTTTTACGGTCGGAAGTTGTAATACGTTCAAGGTAAGTAACAGCTTCAGCGTAATCATTCAGCCCCATACTTAAATCAGCCACCTTCATCAAAAGTTTTTTATCACTGCTTTTCAGGGAGAGGCAGGATTTATAATCTTTCAGCGCGTCGCTGTATTTTTTTCCGAATTCATAAGAGCGCGCCCTTTCATTCAGGTAACGATAGTAATTTGGTTTAAGCTCAAGCGCCTTTGTATAATTAGCCGCGGCTGCATCGTAATTTCCGACTTTAAAATCTTTCTTGGCTTGTTTGGCAAATTTTTTTGCGGTTTGAGAAAAGGCCGTTACTGAGAATAGTAAAAAAGTAAGCAGAACAACTTTTAGTTTCATCATAGGTTAAAAATGTAAGTAAAATTAAGCAAATGTTTTAAAGCAGGGATTTAAAGAAGAAAGATTTGTTAAAAGGACATTAACAAATAATCGCCAAAAGCCCGCGCTTAATAAAATTACAGGCACAAGCTATAAAACAGGGGCCTAAAGGCCTTAAAATCACAGCAACTTTGTGTCAACAAAACCAAAAAACCATGTTACACACAAGCACCAAACACTACAAAACCGGCAAACTCCGGACATTTTCTATTTGCACCAAGGCTCTAAGGCGCGAAGTTTTCTTTGTGTCTTTGAGCCTTCGTGGCAAGGGCATTATGATATTAGGAGTATTATCCTTATCGCTTTTTTTATTAAATGCTTGTTTCAACCTAAAACCAAAAATCAACCCGGTAAACCCTGAGTTCGGAAAATATATATCGGGATATACTTCGGGAATGGTATCACGTAAGGGTGCTATTCGCATCGAATTATCGCAGGGAGTAAACGAAAAGGAAAATCAGGCCCACAACCGTCTGATGGATTCTTTGGCCGCATTGCCTCCGAACACGATTAACTCAACCCATTTGCAAAAAGTGATGCGCTCTTTAGTTGGCTTGCGAGATTCTTCTTTACTAAAAAATGTTTTTTCTTTCGAGCCGGCTATTAAAGGGCATGCCATCTGGATAAGCGACCGCGTGATTGAATTTATCCCCGACGAAGCTTTGCCTCCCAACCAGTTTTATAATGCAGAGTTTAAATTAGAGAAAATAATGAAGGTGAAAGGTGAGTTTGAAGTTTTCCCTTTTCAGTTTTCCACTTACCCGCAAAATATATTTGTTACGGTGGATGGTTTACGCAGTTATGATAATTACAATATAGAAATGCAAAAACTAACCGGAAAAATTACTACTTCCGATTATGAAGACACCACAAACCTTCGCAAAACAATTACCGTGCTTAATAACGGCAAAGAAATGCCAATTAAATGGAGCTATAGCTACCGCGCCAACGAATTTTATTTTTACGTGGATGGCATCGAGCGCAAAGAAAAGCAAGGAATACTTGCTGTTAGTTGGAACGGCTCGCCAATCAATGCCATAGCCTCCGGCAGCCAGGATATTATTATTCCGGCACTGGGAGATTTTTCAGTGAGTGATGCAAAAGTAATTGACGGAGAAGACCAATATGTGGAACTTACTTTCAGCGACCCTATTCTTTCAGGCCAGAATTTGAAAGGCATAATCACTTTACAAGGAGTGGATAATCTTACCTACGCTATTGAAGGTAATGTGGTGAAAGTATTTCTGCCCAACCGTGTGCTTGGCGAAAAATTAATTACCGTAACCAGTGGTATCAAAAACTTTAAAGGTTATAAAATGAATGCTGCTTACAGTCAAACTTTGGCATTTGAAGAACCAAAACCATTGGTGCGTATTAAAGGCAATGGTTGCATCCTTCCTAACTCAAACGGTTTGATTTTTCCTTTTGAAGCAATCAGTTTAAAAGCGATTGATGTACGTGTGATTAAAATTTTTGAAAACAACGTACACCAGTTTTTACAAACCAATAACCTCGAGGGAGAAGACGGATTAACGCGCGTTGGAAAAATTGTAGCCGAAAGAAAAATAAAACTGGATTATGATAAAACCATGAACCTGAAACAATGGAACAAACATGTAATTGATTTAGGAAAATTAATCAGTCCTGACCCCGGAGCGATTTACCGCATCAGTATAAAATTTAAAAAAGAATACGCATTATGTGATTGCGAAGGTGTGGAGGACGATGCTCAGGCTGATGCGGGAAGCGAAGAATACGAAGCGGTTAATGGTACGCAGAAAAACACAGAAGATAAAGATTGGAACGAAAAAGACTGGCATAGTTACGGAAGTTTTGGCGGCGGTTACGACCATTGGTATTATTATGACGAGAATTATTCTCCTTGCAGCAGCAATTACTATTATGGTAAATCAGTCAGCAGGAATATTCTTGCATCAGACATTGGTTTGATTTATAAACTGGATGATAATAAAATGTCGCATGCATTTGTTAGTGACATGATTACTGCAAAACCAATTGCGGGTGCAAACATTGAATATTACGATTATACCAAACAACTAATTGCAACAGGCACAAGTGATGCAAACGGAATGTTGGATGTACAATTAAAACGCAAACCATTTTTATTATTGGCGAAATTCGGTAAACAACGCGGTTATTTAAAATTGCTGGATGGTTACACAAACTCCTTAAGCAAATTTGATGTAGAAGGAGAAATGGTGCAAAAAGGTGTTAAAGGCTTTATTTACGGTGAGCGCGGTGTGTGGCGCCCCGGCGATTCTTTGTTCCTTACTTTTATTATGGAAGATAAAGAAAAACGCCTGCCTCCCAATCACCCGGTGAAATTTGAATTGCAGGACCCCAACGGAACGATTATTTACCAAACAACTAAAACCAAAAATTTTAACGGCATGTACGATTTTCGTACGGTTACGGGCACAGAAGCTGTTACCGGAAATTACACGGCTATTGCAAGAATCGGTAACCGTACTTTTTCTCAAAACTTAAAAATTGAAACGGTAAAACCGAACCGTTTAAAAATTTATATGGATTTTGCGAATGGGAAAGAAAATGATTCAACCGCAAAACTTTCGGTGAAATGGCTGCATGGCGCTATTGCGAAAAATTTGCATGCAATGGTAAACGTTACGGTTAATCAAAGTAAAACTACTTTCGATAAATTTAAAGGATATGAATTTGATTCTCCGATAAGAAATTATTTTTCGGATGCGGAAGCTGTATTTGACGGAAACCTCGATGAAAAAGGAGAAACTTCCATCAATACAAATTTAGCGATAGGACAAACCGCTCCCGGTATGTTACGCGCCACTTACATCACCAAGGTGTTTGAAGAAGGCGGAGATTTCAGTATTGACCGCTACAGTGTTCCCTATTCTCCTTACAAAACTTATGTCGGGTTAATGGCTCCGGAGAAAAAAGGGTATGATAATACTTTGGAAACAGGCCACAATTATAAATTTGACGTAGTAACTGTAAACGAAAAAGGAAAATTGGTTAATGCTGAAAAACTACAGGTAAAAGTTTATAAAATCCAATGGCGTTGGTGGTATGAGCGCAACGAAGAGGATTTAGCAAATTATGTTTCCCGCGCCGGAACCATTGTTATGAAAGATACAATGATTAACACCAAAGAGGGAAGAGGGCTATTTAATTTCCGTGTAAATTATCCGGAGTATGGCCGTTACTTAATTACTGTAAGCGATTTAAACGGCGGGCACGAAACAGGTAAAGTGGTTTATATCGATTGGCCTTATTGGAGTCGTGGTAACCGTAGCGGAAATGAAAATGCCAACATGCTAAACTTTGCCTGCGACAAAGAAAAATATACTACGGGTGAAAATATTAAACTTTCTTTTCCTTCTCCTTCTGACGGAATGGCATTGGTAAGTATTGAAACAGGAACCAAAGTGGTAAATAAATTCTGGATTGCTACTAAAAAAGGAGAAACTACTTATGAATTTCCCGCAACTAAAGAGATGTCGCCGAACGCGTACGTGCATGTAACTTTATTGCAGCCCCATGCAAATACAAAAAATGATTTGCCGATTCGCATGTACGGAGTCGTTCCGGTATTGGTGGATGAGCCGCTCTCGCATTTGACTCCTGAAATAAAAATGTTGGACGTAATTCAACCGGAGTCTTTTACAAAAATTAATGTGAAAGAAAGAAACGGACGCAAAATGACTTATACTTTAGCTATGGTGGATGAAGGTTTGCTTGACCTCACCCGTTTTAAAACTCCGCAACCGTGGAACACTTTTTACGCACGCGAAGCATTAGGTGTAAAAACCTGGGATATGTACGATGCAGTGATCGGTGCTTACGCCGGTAAACTTGATAAATTGTTAAGTTTAGGTGGTGATGGTGAAGGCGATGGTGCTAAAGGAGTAAAAGCAAATCGTTTTAAGCCGATGGTGAAATTTATGGGGCCGTTTACTCTTGAAGCCGGACAAGAAAAAAACCATACAGTTGAAATTCCGAATTACGTAGGTTCTGTGCGCGTAATGGTGGTTGCTGAAGAAGAAGGCGCTTATGGAAACGCGGAGAAAGCTGTTGCAGTTAGAAAGCCCTTGATGATTTTAGCTACGTTACCTCGTGTGCTTGGCCCGCAAGAAACAGTTTATTTACCCGTGGATGTTTTCGCAATGGAAAACCATGTGAAAGATGTGAAAATTGAAGTGGAAGTAAATGAATTGCTGACTATCGCCGGAAATAAAACGCAGACAATGAAGTTTGCACAAACCGGAGATGAAGTAATTAATTTTAAACTGAACGTAGCCGCGCAGATTGGAATTGCCAAAGTAAAAATTACTGCAACCAGCGGAAAAGAAAAAACGGTTCAGGAAATTGAACTGGATGTACGCACGCCAAACCCGAAAGTGGTTGACGGAATGGAAATGGTTTTAGAACCCGGTAAAGAGTGGAATACCGAAATTGCTTTCAAAGGAATTGAAGGTACTAACAAAGCAACGATTGAATTTTCAAGTATCCCGTCAATGGGATTGGAAAAGCGTTTGGATTATTTAATTCAATATCCGCACGGTTGTATTGAGCAAACTACTTCTTCGGTTTTCCCGCAATTGTATGTAAGTAATTTGATGGAGATGAAAGAAAGTCAGAAGTTATCAATCAACAATAATGTTAAAGCAGGTTTAAAACGTTTGCAATTATTTCAAACAAACGGCGGTGGTTTTTCTTACTGGCCGGGTGAAGGTTACGATAGTGAGTGGGGAACAAATTATGCAGGGCATTTTATGGTTGAAGCAGAAAAACAAGGATACAGTTTACCGCATAACATGAAAAATAAATGGGTGAAATACCAACAGCAGGAAGCGCGTAATTGGAATAACAACAATGGTAAGTATACACATCCTCACGGAAACGAAACCAATGAAGTGATACAGGCTTACCGTTTGTTTGTACTTGCACTAAGTGGAAATGCAGAAATGGGCGCGATGAACAGATTGCGTGAGGAAAAAAATCTTTCTGCTACTGCTAAATGGAGATTGGCCGCTGCTTATAAAATGGTTGGGCAAAACGAAGTTGCATTGAATCTGATTAAAGGATTACCAACGGATATTAAACCGTACAAAGAGTTATCATACAGTTACGGTTCAGATACACGTGATGAGGCGATGATTTTAGAAACACTCAGTTTGTTGGGGGAAAAAGAAAAAGCATGGCCTCTTGCAAAAAGTATTGCGAAGCTACTTGACAAAGAATATTGGATGAGTACCCAAGAAACCGCTTACAGTTTATTGGCTATGTGCGAATACACAGGTGCGAAAGAAAATAGTGGAGAAATGAGTTTCAGCTATTCTTTAAACGCCAATGAAAGTGTAAGTAAGAGCAGTAAAAAAACTTTATATCAAGTAAAATACGGCGACAAAGATTTTGATAAGAACGCGAAAATAGTAATGAAAAATACGGGTAAGAGCACTTTGTTTGCAAAAGTAATTGTGGAAGGTGTCCCATTGGTCGGAGATAAGAGCTTTGCCGCTAAAGATTTAAAAATGGAAGTTGTCTATAAAGACATGAAGGGAAAAGAAATTCAACCCGATAAATTACAACAGGGAATGGATTTTGTTGCCGAAGTCACCATTACCAATCCGGGAACTAAAGGCGTGTTAAAAGAAATGGCGCTTAACCAGATTTTTCCTTCGGGGTGGGAGATACATAATTCTCGCATGGATGAAACAGGTGGTAGTAATCCCGCACGTTACCAGGATATTCGTGATGACAGGGTTTACAGTTATTACGAATTACCCGGATATAGCAGCAAGAAATTTATGATGCAGTTAAATGCAACATACCTCGGTAAATTTTATTTGCCCACTGTTTACAGTGAAGCGATGTATGATAACATGATTAACGCCCGCGTGCCCGGCCGCTGGGTAGAGGTTGTAAAAGACTTGGGGAATATAGTTGTCAAGTAGATGTTGTATTAGTTTCTCCCCTTTTTTCAAGAGGAGACAGTTCAGTCACACTTTATCGGGACGAACAGGGGGGTCTTTGGAAGAAAATGTTTTTTGAGTTAATAAAAGTGGAGCATGTAAGACGTCTAAGCAGGAGATGGCAAAGCGAAGCAAGCTCCGGAAAAACACAGCAGATTATGGTTTTCTGCTGTGTTTTTTAAAAAATGCAGGCAACGCTGAGATAGTTGAAGCGAGTGCTTACGATATTACAAGGGTTTCGATAAGCTCAACCTGACGGCAACTTATAAATATGAAATGCAAACATCACATAATAATAGCGCTGCTGCCCCTGGTTTTTAGTTTTAAAATTCATGCGCAGACTTTTTATGATTGCAATAGCAAGATAAAATACAAACGGTTTTATTCTTACATAGTAAAAAATAAAGACAGTACCGAAACCAAGCTGTATTTTAATTTTAAGCATACACCCGGTTTAGACTCTGTTAAGATATGCCTTCAACATATTAGCGAACCCGGAACACTTTGGATAAAAATCATGAAAGGAAAAAAGGTGATCCAAAAAATAAAAACAAATCAAACCTATTGGTTAATTGAATCTACAGATCTCGCTTATGTGGGAGATATAAATAATGATTCGCTTCCGGATATAAAAATTATCGTTCCGAGTATGGGTTGCGGACTCGGAGGCTCGATGGCTACCAAATTGTATTTATTTCAAAACAAGAAAGGGAAGTTTGATAAAATAGAATTTTTTGATTTTGCTTTTGAAAATGAGTGTGATATGAATAACGATTCTATCTATGAAATAATAAGTACAGACCATATTTCTTATAATGGCCATAGCTACTGGGTTCATAATATTTTTAATTGCAAAAATGGTACGCTCGTAAATATGGATGAGCAATATGGTTATCCTTTATGGACAAGGCATTTAAACTATAGCGATAATAAAGTAGCGCGCTGTATTCCTGAAAAAATAAGAATGAAATATAAACTGGAGTATCCTTTTCCTCTTAATTAAAATTTAACGATGAAACGTAAATACAAAATACTTTTAATCATCTTTCTTACACTCGGTGCGAGCCTTGTTGCATACAAGGGAATAAAAAACATAAACCCCAACCCGAAATTTACCGTTGGGCAAAAACTGGACAGCCTTAACGGCGTGTATGTTTATTATAACGGCGGTGTTAGCCACACCGGCGAAAGAAATTTAAGCGAAGACGGTTACAACCTCGGTTTAAAATACCAGTGCGTGGAATTTGTAAAACGTTATTACTACCAGCACTACAAACACAAAATGTCCGATAGCTACGGCAATGCCAAAGATTTTTTTGACCCGCTTGTAAAAGACGGAGATCTCAACAAAAAAAGAAACCTCCTGCAATTTACAAATCCCGGCAAGAGCAAACCGCAAATAGGCGACCTGCTGATTTTTGACGGCCATACCGGAAACCCCTACGGGCATGTAGCTATTATAAGCAACGCTACGGAAAACGAAATAGAAATTATACAACAAAACCCCGGCCCTTTTGCCTCCTCAAGAGTAAAAGTGGCTTATACTTTTATAAATAATACTTATTCCGTTGATAGCGACAGATTGATGGGGTGGTTGAGAATTAAATGAACGCTTGGAATGTAAATCTCATGAACTAATTTCTGCGTTTAATACAAACAGCCGGAGCCACAAAGTAACAGCCGAGGAGGCACGGGGGACACAGAGTTTCATATTTCTTTGTGCTCTTAGTGAAATAACTTTGTGTTCTTTGTGACTTCTTCACTCTTCGAAGTATAATCATTAATGCGTTTTAACTTTCAACAGCAAACCCGTAATTTTTGCAATGCTCTTAGCCAACACTTCACCTTCTTTGCTGAATGGCCAAACAAATAAATTTTGCACTGGGTGTTGGGTACGTATTTCTTCAATGGCCTTCAAAGTCAGTTTTTTGGCAATGCCCTTGCCGCGGTATTCTTCCAGCACCATGGCCGAGCATAAATAAATGGCGGTAAATTTTTCTTTTGCAGGAGTATTTTCAAGCAATTGTTTTTCTCCAATTTTATTTTCTAAAAACTCTTTCATTAGTTTTTCGGTAGTGGGAATAAGTAAAATCCAAACCACGGGCCCTTTGCCGTCGTCGTATTCGCCTAAAGTGGCAGGATGCAACGCGCGCAATTGTTCCAACACTTTTTCGTTTACGTCTAATTGTTGCGGGTCGTTACGTGCGTCGAAAGTTTCTTCGGCCAGCGCTAACATGCGTTCGAAATTACTTTTTGCCATGCTTTAAAAGTACAAAATTTAGCCGGCAGGTCTTATAAAGGCTCTTATTTCAATTAAATTTGGATATATGAAAGTACTTTTATATATTTGTGAAAGATATTTCATAAATCATGGCAGACAGCATTCGTAAAGTAGGATACCTGGCAGGGGCCACGCGCTTCAGGCGCATCGGAGAAAAACTACAATCTGACGGCGATAAAATTTACTCGGCATTAAATATTGATTTTAAAGCAAGTTGGTTTGCTACCTATCATACTTTATTAGAGGCAGGGAAACCGTTAACGATGCAGGATATCGCTGCTTCAATCGGCTTTACTCATATTACCGTAAAGAATATTGTGCGCGAACTGGAAGATCATGATATTGTAAAAATAAAACCTAATCCGCTCGATGCACGTTCTAAACATGTTACGCTTACAACTAAGGGCACTGATCTTTTTGCAAAATTAAATCCGGTTTGGCAATCCATTTCAAAAACATTGGAGCAACTTTTGACGAGCGGACATCCCGATTTTATAAATATTATTAATCGGATTGAAAAAGAAATCGAAAGGAAGCCGCTTTCGGAGCGAATAAAAGATATTGAGAGTTATTCTCCCGTTTCGATTGTTGATTATAAACCTTTGTTTAAAAAATATTTTTTCGAATTAGCCGGAAACTGGTTGCAGGACGTATTAAATGGTAAGTTAGAAAAGGAAGATGAGTTTTCTCTTAAAAATCCGGATAAAGCTTATTTGGATGAAGGAGGCTTTGTATTTTTTGCAGTGAACAAAAATAAAGTTGCGGGATGTGTTGCATTAAAAAGATTGAGTGAAAATAAATTTGAATTCTGCAAACTTTACATCAATCCTGAATTAAGAAGAGCGGGTATTGCCACTAAATTAATTGAGCGTTGTATTAGTCGCTGTAAAGAAAATAACGCTGCCGAATTATGGCTGCAAACCACGAACGCTATGCAGGAAGCGCATCGTTTGTATTATAAATTAGGGTTTGCAGAGAGTAAAGCACCGAAGGAAATGCATGTGCTAAAGCGCACACAAAAAATAATGCAGTTAAAATTATTTAATACCAATAACCATGGATAAACCGAAATATACAGTAAGAAATGCCCGGCCGGAAGAATTTTCGGAAATCGGGAAATTGATGGTGCAGGTTTATTCTCAGTTGGAGGGGTTTCCAAAAAAAACAGAGCAACCCGATTATTACAAAATGCTAGCGAATATTGGTGACCTGACACAAAAACCCGAGACAGAACTTTTGGTAGCTGTTTCTTCCGATAATAAAATTGCAGGGGGTGTGATTTATTTTAGCGATATGCAATATTACGGTTCGGGCGGAACAGCTACTCAGGAAAAAAATGCGGCGGGATTCAGATTATTGGCCGTGGATAATTCAACAAGGGGTCATGGTGTAGGAAAACTTCTTACGAACGATTGTATCAGAAGAGCAAAAGAAAAAAAACTTGCACAAATGGTGATACACACAACAAAAGCTATGCAAACAGCCTGGAAGATGTATGAGAACTTAGGTTTTAGAAGGTCGGAGGATTTGGATTTTATGCAGGGAGAACTTCCTGTTTTCGGATTCAGACTATCACTAAAAAAATATAATCATCCTAACCAGTTTACAAATGGAAACCACCAACAAACCGCTTATGGAAAAGCAAGAAAAAGATGTTGAGATTGTAGAATATAATTCTGAGCACCGCCAACGCTTTAAAGAGATAAACGAACAATGGATAACGCGATTGTACGTAATGGAAGAAGAAGACATTAAAACAGTTGAAGACCCCGAAGGCTATATACTTAAAGGCGGAGGAAAAATTTATATCGCGCTTTACAAAAATTTTCCCATTGGTACCTGTGCTTATTTAAATATGGGCAACCAGGTTTACGAAATGATAAAAATGGCGGTGGATGAAAATTACCGCGGTTTAAAAATCGGAAAGAAGATTGGAGAGGAGTCAGTGCAGGCTATAAAAAAATTAGGTGCAAAAAAAATTATTTTATTTTCGAACACAAAGGGTTCGGCCGCGGCAATTAAATTGTACAGCAAGCTTGGTTTTACAGAAGTGCCCTTGGGAACAAGCGAGTTTATCCGTGCAGATATAAAAATGGAATTGAATTTTTAGCAGCTAATAGCCGGAACCACAAAGGAAACAGCCGAGGCATGAAGAGTAGCAGGAATACAGAACAACACCGAAAAGAGTATGAAGTAGTTTGTTTCTCGCAGGGGTGCAAAGACTTGGAGAATTGTGAGTTGCACGCAGAGACGCGAAGACGCAGAGAATAATCGGAGAAAATAAAATCGGAGGAGATAGGAGAAGGAAAGAAAATATGTTTATTCAAAACAGTAACATAAGAGATATAGAAACTATTTTTAGTTTGTATCATGCGGCAGTAGATTACCAGCGCAAAAACGGATATAACCTCTGGCCTGAGTTTGAACGAGACTTAATAGAAAAGGAAATTTCAGAAAAACGTCACTATAAAATTACCGAAGGAAATGAAATTGCCTGCGTTTTTTCAATTATATACAACGACCCGATTATCTGGGAAGAAAAAGATAAAGACCCTTCGGTGTATTTGCACCGCATAAGCACTAATCCGGTATTTAAGGGAAAAGGTATCATGAATTTAATTAAAGATTGGGCAGCAAATCACGCAAGGGAAAACAATAAAAAATTTATCCGTATAGACACTTGGGGAGATAATGAAAAACTAAAAGAGTATTACCTGAATTGTGGTTTTGGATATGCAGGACAAAAACATTTGCCTCAGCCTACCACCTTGCCACAACACTATTGGGGACTTACACTCAGTCTCTTTGAGATTGAGGTCTAATTTAAGTGATTTAATTATTCACTTTCTTCTTTTTACTTCCGACTTTTTAAAGAGATAGTTTTAAAGTCACCGCAGTCTATTTGCATAATTTGTTTTTCATAACCGGCTTTCTCAACAACAATAGTCATACCCGGACAGCCGAATAGTCCGCCCGAAATACTCTCAATATGAAATTTGCCGGACGTGTCCGTATAAAAATTGTTGTAGCTCTTAGTTTGTTTATATACTAAAACACTGTCTAATGGTTTTTTTGTATCCGTATCAATTATTGTCCCGCTTACTACCTGCATACAATCGCATGAGGCAAAAAAGACAGGGAGCATAATCAGAATTCTTTTAATCATCAAGAAATTTGCACCTGACTACGGAGTAATATAAATATTGGTGGTTGTAGTTTTGGCTCTTGCCGAGTGTGTAATAGTCAAAGGGGAACCGCCCGAAATAGGAGAGGCCAGCACGCTGTCGTAACCCGTGGCAAATAAATAATAAGTACCGCAGCCCAAATTGGTAAATGAAACGGTATTGCCATTGGCAGGTGCAGTAATTTTATTGTCAAAACTATTGATATTGGCTGGTGGTTTGCTTTGTCCGTACTTAATATAAACAACCGCGCCTTTAATGGGATTTTTGCTGTCGCTGTAAACACTAACCGTTAAAGTAGCCTTTCCACCCAGGCCTGCTTTGCAACAAGTGTAAAAACTGAAAGCGATAAGAAGTAAAACAGGTATAAAAAGTAATTTCCGTTTCATTATAGTCAAAGGTAAGATATTTTCGGCTATGATGATTATATTTAACAATTCAGGAAATTAGGTATTAAGATTAGGCTAAAATAAGAAATGCCGGACAATTATACCACCATTTGTAAAAATAATTGAATGATAGATTGAAAATTCGAGTTTCCGGAGATTTAAATGAAACTTAAAGTTCTTCCAACATTTTCATTACCTCGGTCCTTTTGCGGGTCGATACAGGTACGTTACAGCCGTCGTTCATTAAGATATAACCACCGTCTGTCTTTACAAATTCTTTAATGTATTTGGTGTTTATTAAATGCGATTGATGCACGCGGTAAAATCCCTGGTCGGAAAGTAAATCTTCGAAATCTTTCAGTGTTTTTGTTACCAGTAACTTTTTTCCGCCTGAAAAATAAAACTCGGTGTAGTTTACATTGCTCTCACAGCGGATGATATCCTGAATATTTACTACGTGAATTTTATCCTGTGTATGCAAAGCCAGTCGCTCGTGCGGTTTTTGGTGATTTTTCAGCGAGTCGTTCAGTAATTTATATTTTTCGCTTTCGTTTATATTTTCTTCGCGCAGTTTTTTCAGCGCCGCTACCAATTCATCCGGGTCAACGGGTTTTAATAAATAATCAATGGCTGCGTAACGGAAAGCTTTAATGGCATGTGCGTCGGAAGCTGTGATAAAAATTATTTTAAAATTTATTTCTTTTAAAATGTCCAGTAAATCAAAGCCGCTGCCATCCTGCATTTGTATATCTAAAAACAAAACATCCGGCTTAACGCTTTTTAAAAGTTTAGCGCCTTCTATCACTCCGTTTGCTTCGCCGATAACTTCTACGTCTTTGGCATAAGCCTGCAAATCTTTTTTCAGCGTGATGCGCGCCTGCTCGATGTCGTCTATAATTATAGCTTTTATCATTTTTTCAAAAATACTAAATATTATCCTATAGGCATTCTCACAATAACCTTTGTTCCAGACGCATTTCCGTTCTCGTCGCGCAAATCAATAATCTCCAGTGAGCGTACATCCGATTTTTCTTTAAAAATATCCAAACGTTCCTGTGTAACAATAAGCGCGGTTGATTTATGGTAGGTTTCCTTGCTTGTTTTAATCAGCTCTCCTGCTTTTTTTCTCCCAATGCCGTTATCGGTAACTGAGCATTCTAAAATATTATTTTTTTCCTTAAAGGCTACTTCAATCAGACCTCTTTTTCCTTCTTCAAATTTAAATCCGTGTTTAATGGCATTTTCAACAAAAGGCTGCAAGAGCATGGGCGGAATTTTTACGTAATCCTTTTCAATGTTTTCATCAATGGTAATTTTATAATCGAAGCGATCACCGTTACAGAATTTTTCTATCAGCAAATAATTCTCCAGCGTATTTGCTTCTTCTTCCAGTGTAATAACCGTGTTGCGTGAGTTATCCAATATCTGCCGCATCAATCTTGAGAATTTCGCTAAATAATATCGTGCTGCCTGTTCATTGTCTGTTCCGATTTGCGATTGAATTGAATTAAGCGCGTTAAAAATAAAATGAGGATTCATTTGCAGTCGCAGCGCTTTTTGTTCCAGTTCCACAATTTCTTTTTCCATTTGTAGTTTTTTCTGTTCTTCGGCGGCGATTGCTTTAATTCGGTTCTCTCTCCATTTAAAAATAAAAAACAAAATCCCGCCTGTACACAAAATCAATAAAGCAATAAACCACCAACGCAACCACAGAGGTGTAGCAATAGAAAATTTAAAAGTAACCGGTTCCTTGTTCCAGACTCCGTCTTCGTTGCAGGCTCTTACCATAAACGTATAACTTCCCGAGCCTAAATTCTGATAAGTAGTGGTATGTTGTTTTAATGGCGGCGACCAATCTTTATCCACTCCTTCTAACTTCCATTGGTAACGAACTGCATCAGGGTTACTGAAATTAATCCCTAAAAAATCAAAGGTAATACGGTTTTCACTATAAGGTAATTCTAATTTTGAAATCGTATTCCAGTCGCCCGCAAAATTTTTGTATTCCGTTTCAGCGATTGGTTTGTAATTAAGGCTTACCCCGCTGATGGTTGTAACAGGAGGATTTTCATTCTTTACCAAATTGGCAGGATTATATTTTGACAACCCATTAATAGTTCCGAACCAAATTGTTCCGTCGGCATCATTAAACACCGCGTTCTGGCAGGTTTCTATTCCGGTAAATCCTTCGCCTTTGCTGTAATGTTTTACTTCGGTAATTTTTCTTTCTTTATCAAATGTAATGTGGTCGAGCCCGGTTTCGGTTCCCACAAATAAATTATTATTGTTGTCCGCTGTAAGCAAATAAACATTTGAAGAAGTTAAGCCGTTTGTGTGATTGTAACTTTTTATTTTATAATCCCCCTGGTAGAGCGGGAGGGAAGCAATTCCGTAACCGGCGGTGCCCGCCCACAAAAAACCGTTTTTGTCTTCGGTTAAGCAGCGGATAGAATTTGCGGGCAAACCATCTTTAACTGTAAAAAATAATTTTTGCGCTTTATCATTCTCTACCAAACCAATTCCGTTGTTTTCTGTTCCGTACCACAATCTTCCTTTTTTATCATAAAGTAAACACGTTAAACGATCATGCAATAATCCGTCTGCTGTAGTAAAATTCAAAAGTTTTATTTTGTCTTCGTATAAAATTAATTTATACAAACCCGTGCCAGCGGTAGCAATCCAGATATTGCCGTCTTTATCTTTCACCATTGCACGTACATATTTTCTTTCAAGGCCGTCTACCAATGAAAAAAGAAATCCCTCATGCATGTAAACGCCCTGGCCTTCGGTACCAACATACATATTACCTTTATTATCTTCGCAAATGGCGCGCACTTTTACATCGGCAAAAGCATAAGCAGCATTGTAAAATATAGAGCTGTCGAATACACTTACGCCTTTATCAGAAGTTCCTACCCATAAATTATTTTTACTGTTACGGTAAATACAATAAATGTAATTTCCAGCCAGTTGATTGGAAGATTTATCGTAATGAGTAAACTGTTGTCCGAAATAATTACAAACTCCTCCACCTGAAGTACCGAACCAGTAATTACCGCTGTTATCCTGTACAATGCTGCGCACGTGATTATTGCTTAATCCCTCAGTTTCTTTCAGCCAGGAAAAACTTTTTGATTGCGGATTGTATTGACAAACTCCGTTGTTCAGAGTGGCCATCCAAACATTATTGTGCGTATCAAAATAAATATCTAAAACAGTTTGCAGGTATAATTCCAGGTTCGGGTCAATGCGATAAAACTTTTTCCAATTGTAAACATACGCTCCGTCGCCGTAAGTTCCAATCCACATATTTCCCTTTTCATCTTCTTTAATGCAGGTAATGGAATTAGTCATCCGCGAATAATAAACGTAATCAAAAGTTTTTCCTTTATCAATAATCCTGTACAAACCTTTACCTGTTCCAAACCAGATGTTCCCTTTTTTATCAATATGAAGCGCGTTAACCACTTCACTTTTCATTCTGAGTTTTTTACTGATGTTGATGAAATTTTTTCCATCAAATAAAATAATTCCGACATTAGTTGCAAGCCATTTTCTTCCTTTTTTGTCGAAAGCAATTTCCTGCACCCATATTTGAGCGGAGTCTCCGGCGACTGAATAATTTTTAAATTGAATTCCGTTATAATACGAGAGTCCGTTATTGGTTCCGATCCATAAATTATGTTGTACATCTTCTTTAATACAAAAAACATAATTGTTTATCAGGCCGTCTTTAACCGTGTAAGTTTTAAATTCCGTCCCGTCAAAACGCGTAATACCTCCTCCTCGGGTGCCCATCCACAAATAACCGCGGGAGTCTTGCAATAAACTGTACACCTGCGATTGTGCAACTCCGTCCTTTACCGAGTAATTATGGAAATTGTATTGCTGGCTGTAAGTATAAGGAGATAGTATAAGTATAAGGAGGGCGAAGTATATGTAAAATGATTTTTTCAAGCGAATAGCTCTGATAAAAGATAAGAAATTTTAATTTTAAAAATCTCAATAAACGTAATGGGTAAAGATAGCGATAAGGAATAGATAAAATGTTTCCATTGAATAGTGAATTTTTTTCTTGTTACCGGAATAATCAAAATGAAAAGAAGAAATACGGAGAAAGCGATAAAAAGAATAGTTACTGTCACGGAACTTGTTTTTATGTAATCGCTGTAAATGATAAATTCAATTTGATGAAGCAGTATTTGTAGGGAAGACGAGAAAAGTAAAATCCAACCCGCAATATTTTTTGACGCGTAGAAGTAAATTCCTGTCAGTGCAAAGAGCCCGGTTGTTATCAGAAAAAAATTAATGAGCAGGCGTAAATAAATCGTATATCGGGGCATATACGGATTCATAAAGTATTCTTTTCTAACGATATTTTCTATTGAAAAAATCAGGTTAGGTAAACTAAGGTACATAATCAGGAGAAAAAATATCCACTCATACCATTTAATATCCTTTAGTTTACCCATAACACTTAATCAAAGGTAAAAAACACTTTTCACCTAAAGGCCTGCGAATAATAAAAGGCCGAAAATAAGCTCCTTAGGCAGCCTACCTTTACTCTGTAAATGATAAAAAAAGCCTTTCAAGTCCTCAAAACCCGCAAAAACCTTATTAAAAGGTACTTTAAGTGGTCAACTTTGGCCACTTTTGTGGTTTTTTGCATCTGGTATGTAAACTGCTTGCCCGATAAACTGTTTAACGACAGTACTTCCACGGTATTGCTGGATAAAGATGGGAATTTGCTAGGAGCTAAAATTGCGGGTGACGGACAATGGAGGTTCAGTCCGAATAAAATTGTGCCGTTAAAATTTTCTGCCTGCCTGATTCAGTTCGAAGACCGGGATTTTTACTCGCATCCCGGCATCAGTGCCAAGGGGATTGGTCGTGCTATTGTTCAAAATACAAGAAATAAAAAAGTAGTGAGTGGGGGCAGTACTTTAACTATGCAGTTGGCGCGTATAATGCGAAAAAATCCGCCGAGAACGATGGTTGAAAAAGGTTTGGAAATGATTCTGGCTACACGCATGGAAATTCGTTACAGTAAAAAAGAAATTTTAAATTTTTATGTCTCACATGCACCTTTCGGAAATAATGTGGTTGGTTTGGAAGCTGCAGCCTGGAGATATTTCGGAAGAAGTTCCGATAAATTAAGTTGGGCAGAAAGTGCAACACTTGCTGTTTTACCAAATGCTCCGGGTTTAATTTATCCCGGAAAAAATCATAAACGCTTACTGGATAAACGCAATCGCCTCTTAAAACGTTTGTACGAAATAAAAACTATTGACGAAACAACTTATCAATTATCATTGGCAGAACCATTACCTGATAAACCATTGCCGCTTCCACAAAGCGCACCGCATTTATTGTCGCGATTGACTAAAGAAGGCTATACCGGACAAACTATAAACAGCACATTAGATTATAATTTGCAGGAAAAAGCCACAGAGCTTTTGCAAACGCACAGCCGTACTTTGCAGGAAAATAAAATTTACAATGGCGCGGTACTGATTACTTCTGTAAAAACAGGAAAAATTCTCGCTTATGTGGGAAATACGAAATCAACTGATATAGAAAACAGCGGCGATGTGGATTGTATTAATGCGGTAAGAAGTACGGGAAGTATTTTAAAACCTTTTTTGTATGCAAAGGGAATGGAAGATGGTTTGATAACTCCAACGATGCTGATTCCGGATATTCCTACTCAGTTCGGAAGTTTTTCTCCAAAAAATTTCACACAACAATATGACGGCGCGGTTCCGGTAAATAAAGCGCTTTCAAGAAGTTTAAATATACCGATGGTGCGTTTACTCAATGAATATGGCCTGGAAAAATTTCATCGAGATTTAAAAAATTACGGGCTCACTACTTTAAACAGGCCCGCGATGCATTATGGTTTGTCGTTGATTTTAGGAGGAGCCGAAGCAAAACTTTGGGACTTAAACAAAGCGTACACGCAAATGGCGCAGGAATTGAAATACGGAAAAGAAAAAAATATTTCATTGGTGAATGAGGAAATAAAAGTTAAAAGTAAGAAGTTAAAAGTAAAAAAGGAAACCCTGAAACAAGTTCAAGGTGACGGACTGAAGGAAAAAACTAACCGTGCTTGTATTTATTCAACTTTTGAAGCGATGGTGGAAGTAAATCGTCCGGATGAAGACGGAAACTGGCGTGCATTTGCATCGGCCCAAAAAATTGCCTGGAAAACAGGGACTAGTTTCGGATTCAGGGATGCATGGGCAATTGGTGTAACACCTGATTATGTAGTTGCGGTTTGGGTTGGTAATGCGGATGGAGAAGGTCGTCCGGGCTTAACAGGAATAAAAGCAGCAGCTCCATTATTGTTTGATGTGTTTGCGCAATTGCCAAAATCTGCTTCCTGGTTCAATGCTCCGAAGGAAGAAATGAATAAAGTAGCAATTTGCAGGGACAGTGGCCATCGCGCTTCTGATTTATGCGAAAGAGCGGATACAGTTTGGATTCCCACCACTTGTTTAAATACTACTTCTTGTCCGTATCATCAAATTATTCACCTCACAAAAAACGGAAGGTATCGGGTAGACAGCGAATGTGAAAATGTATTTAACATGAAACATGAAACGCGTTTTGTGTTGCCACCGCTCGTAGAAAAATATTATAAATTTAATCACCCCAACTATAAAATATTACCTGATTATAAACCGGAATGCCTCGCGAAAATTTCGGATAAGGCAATTGCCTTGTTATATCCCAAAGCGAACAGTAAAATTTACGTCCCTGTTGAAATTGATGGTAAAACGGGCCGTACTGTTTTTGAAGCCGCGCATCGCAACATAAACACTGTGGTATATTGGCACCTGGATGAAAGTTTTATTGGCGAGACAAAAGAAATTCATCAAATGGCGCTGAATCCTTCGATGGGCAAGCATAAATTAATGCTGGTTGATGAAAACGGTATTTCGGTTACCGTCAAGTTTGAAGTGACGGGAAAGAATTAAGTTTAATTAATTTTCACTCGTTCAATTCCATTTCTTCCGTAAAAAACAGGGAAGTACATAAGTTCGCTTGTAGTTGGGTTTACAGTATAAGAACCGTTAAATCGTGGTTGCAATTTTATCCTGAAAATATGTTTCCCTACCGGAAGATATTCACAAAAAATGGAAGTTTTTTGCTTAAAGTATTCTCTGTGCGCTTCAAATGAATTAATATTGTATTTATTATCGTCGTAAGAACAACCTGCCGGAATGGGTACTTCAATCATAATGTATTCTCCTTTTTTCTTTACGTTTACTTCTACAACAAGTTCGGTTGGTATTCCGGCTTTTAAAGAATCTGTTATTTTGTTTTTTACTTCGTAATGTGTTTTTATTTCGTAGTAATCGGTTTTCTTTTCGGGGTTTTTATTCCATTTTTTTTGATACACAGTTAAAAAAACGGATCCAGTGCCTTTTTTGGATACGGTCAATTTTTCATTATTTACTTTTATAGAATTACTATACGGAAAATTAGAAATTTTTGTAGTGCCTGCGCCACTGAATTCCATTATAGTGGCTGTGTTTTTATTTCCTGAATGTTTTAGTAATTCCGGCAGAATGGTTTCCAGTATGGAAACTGTTTCAATTGTATTTCTCCATTTGTTTTCTTTCTTCATCTCTAAGAAATAATTGCGGATAGAAACCAGATACGGATGTGCCGCATTACGATTTTCCAGTATTTTATAAACGAGAAGAGTTATATTTAAATTGTTGTTGTACCAGTGATAAGATTCATCGCCCCAGTAATAACTGCCTGTCATGGTTTGTTTTTTTTCTTTTTCGATTAACTCTAAATCATAAGGTAAGCCATTTTCCTGGCATATTTTTGCCATTATAAATTTTTGATAAAGGCTGAGACTGTCTTTTTTAACCAGCTTAAAATATTCCTCATACGGAATTGCGAATTTCATTTCAGAAAGTGTATTGAGTATAGTTAATAATTCATTTCCCTTTGCAGAGTGCATATTCCACGCCAAATATTGAAGGGCTTTTTCTTTATTTTTGAAGGTATATCCTTGGCGTGTGGCTTTAGTAATTACTCCCGTAACGTAAGAAGTCATCCATACATTTTCAGGTGAATCTTCCCACCAACCCCAACTGCCGTTTTCTTTTTGCCCTTTTTCCAGCTTTCTCAATAAGGTTTCAATTTGCTTTTCCTTTTTAAATTCCTCATTTAATTGTTTCTTAATATTTTTTTCCACTAATAACCCGTTTAATTTGGAAGCGGTTTGTTCCATGCACCAGTAAGGATAGTTTTCCAATCCATCAAGTTCTTTGAGTATGAAGTCAATCGGATTATCAATTGCGTAAATTTTATTTTCTCCGGATTTTAATTCGATACTCAAAGTGGTATCACCAGATAACACATAAAACCCTCCAGCTATTTCTTCGGTCCCAATGGGGAAAACGGGAATGCTACGTTCTTCTCCGTCTTTTTCGCCGTTTGCTTGATTAAGTAAATAACTTACTTTCAATGAATCTTTTTCTGTAGGCGAGATAAGAACCGATTCGATAACACTGTTTGTTAAAAGCATATCGTGTTCAAAAAGAATTTTATCGTTAACATGCGCGGTGGACTTAATTGAAACAGGAGCTGAAGTATAATTTAGCATTTTTCCTATAGCAAGAGCGCTGTCTCCTTCAATTAAAAAACGTGGCAATGCAAGATTGGCCATTATATTTTTGTATGCTCGTGTTATTTTATAAGCAGCGCCGCTGTGTTTTTTCTCATCCATAGCTAAAGCGTACGCTTTCCAGCTTGTGATATTTTGAGGAAAATTTACGTCAAATATAGCTTCGCCTTTTTCATCCGTAATAAGGTTAGGTTGCCAATAAGCGTAATCAGCAAATTTATTACGTAGTTGATTGGCATCAGGAACTTTTTCATCATTAATATTTCCGGGAATGTAAATGGATTCTGCATATTGCGACGGCACATTAGCAGTCCCTATTGCTCGTTCTCCGTCAATAAAGACATTTGTTGCACCGCTTCTGCTGCCGCGAACATAAAGGTCAAACCCGATATCCTGTTGGTAAACACCAGCCGAAGAGGATACCACCGAATTCAGGCTTTTAGATGCCATAGATTGAAATTCCTCGCGAGAAAAAGTACCTCCCGATTTTGTATCCGGGTCTATAAGCGGAACATTATACTCAGTTATCGCCACTTCATTAAGATCGACTCCTTCGTTGAATAAATTTACATTGAGGTACACCGTTTTTCTTTCCATTACAACGATATCTGTTATCTGATGAACCGTATAACCTATATAAACAACTTTTGCGGTATATCTTCCGCTATGTAGCGGTTTTATTACTACAATTCCGTCAAAGTCAGCTGTGCCGACGGCTACTTGTTTTTGATCCTGATAAATTACCACAGTTGCAAAAGGAATTGCTTCTTTCGTTTTGGTATCGGTTATAGTAACACGTATAGCTCCTCCGGTATTACCATTGTATTTATTGTAACCCAATCTTCCGGAACTGCCGATTTCATTTGTATTATAAATTTGCGAAGTAACCAAAGTGTCCCAAGCTGAAATAAGTTCGGTTTCGTTTTCACTTACTCCTTGATAATTTTTGTCGCCGAATCGTTCAAACGTAATTCCGTCGCCCCGAATTTTTACGGATTTTCGCGTTAAATAGTAATGGCCCTGTGTTACGAGTACGATCGTGTAATTACCGGGTTTTAAATTATAAATATCGCGAGTGCTTCCTTCTGTAAAACGGGCGTATTCGTTTTTTTCATTGGCAATTCTTATGAGGCTGATGGTACTGTCGCCTGTATAGTTAAAACTGTAAGCTCCGTTTCCTTCCGATGTGTATCTCGGGTTGTAGGTATAAAATTTCCGCAATGAGTTATATTTTTGAACGGGCTTCCGTGGAGGAAGTACATTAACTGTTAATCCTAAAAATTTTGACGAAGTGGAAAGTGGTAATTCATGCGAATCGTCGGAATAAAATAATTGTTTCATTTTTATCAGACCTTTGCTGAGTGTGTATTCATATCCGGGTTCAAATAAAAAAGTGGTTGGGGGATTATTGTCTTTGTAAAAATTGACGCTGTCCCTTAGAAATCCGCAAAGCTTCGCTGAATAATAATTTCCGTATTGCGAAAAAAGACAAACTTTATCGTCCTGCCAAAGCACTAAATCCTGGTCGTAATATTTTTTAGTAATGTACAATGTTGAATTTTTAATAACGTCCTGCTCATAGGCACTGAATTTATTTTCCGCATTGCCTACTTTTACACAAGCAGGTAAATGGGCAGCATCCATCGAGAGATCGAGTTTATAACCTTGTTTTAAAAGAATACTGTCAAGCGTATAAATTTTATCATATCCTCTTAAAGTGATGGTGTGATAACCGGGGAAGGCAGTAAAAGTATACTCATCTGCGTTGGTTGAATTGTAACAATACACAGGTCTGTAATCAATATAAACAAGATAAACCGGTAATTGAAACCCATCTTTATAAATGAAAGCGGAAACCTGCGCGGTGTTCGTTTTAAGGGTGTCGTAGTTATAACATATTCCCTTATCTGGATAAATAAATTTATAATACGGCATTGTATCTAGGCACATTTTTTTCTGCCATTTTTCATCCAGTTTTTTAAAACCTGAAAATCCGCGACGCGATAATGAGAATGAATTGGAACATTCCATCGTACGAATACTTTTTCCTAAATACGGAACGCCGGGTATGGATGAAATTCCGAATTGATTATTTATAGCCCCAGCAGTAATATTAACTCCCGCAACTGGCTCATTACTTACGTCTGTTACTTTTATTTTTACCTGGCTTTTTTGTCCGGGAAATATTTTTTCTGGCTGGTCTATTTCCACATGCAGATTGTTTTTAAATAATAAAATATTTCTGTTTTCGCTTACAGGTTCGCCGCACCAGAGGTAATGATAATATAGGATATAACTGTTATGGCTGTTATCACTTATTTTTCTATCGAGCTCAAAAACAGAACCGGTTTCTGTTTCTTCTCTGC
Organism: Bacteroidia bacterium; assembly: GCA_035569635.1. GTDB lineage: Bacteria > Bacteroidota > Bacteroidia > B-17B0 > Aurantibacillaceae > PALSA-968. The sequence continues at coordinate 38,689 of DATMMV010000176.1, forward strand.
CATTTTTATAAATGCTGTATTCAATAGGTAAATGCCTGGGGTTACTTATTGAAATAAAAACAGAGTCGATGGTGCGCAATGTAGAGCAGCTTACCTGCGAGTTTTCTTTGGAAGGATTATACTCTGCGTTGATCCGGTTTTTTTGAAAAAAATATTTTTTTACAGTATTGTCGAGCGTTTCAGTATACGGAAATGAAATTTCTTCTTTTTGTGTGAAACCGTTGGCTTTATCCTTTAAAAGAAAACCTTTCCCCTGAGCAGGCTTGCCGTTTATAATAAGTTCAGCTTTTACAAAATTGCCTTCAAGCTTTGAGCGCAGATATTCCCTCTCGCCCGAATAAGTTAAAGTAAGTGTTGTGTCATGGCTTTCGTTATTGCTATTATTAAAAACTACTTCTGTTAAAATTTGTAAGGAAGCTTCGGGGAGTAAACTGTCAGGCAAGGTAATTTTTGTTTCTCCAATAGGGTCCAGTTTTTGTTCATGCACCCATAGTATGTTCGGTACGAATACGGAATCGGAAATAAATGTATCAATCATCTTTACTTTAACTTTAACAGAAACACGGGCATCCAGTAAATTCATATTATTCGCGTCTTTTCCTGATGCGTAAAATGTAACAGGTTCTCCACGGTTATATTCAATCTTTTCACTTTTAAATTCATAAGATGTTTCGTTTAACTGGTAATCTTCCAGATAGAAATCTTTTCCCATTATATATATCTCGTTTTTTTTGTCGAGAAAGAACAAAGTATAAAAGTTATTAAGTTGCAATGAATCGCCCAATACAAAGTTAAATGAATAGGCTCCTTTGGTTAAAGGTTTCAACCAGGTTATTTGTCTGGCGTTCTCCGCATAATTCTTTTTGCAAAGAAATACTTTTAAATCCCTGTTTAAAGTTTTGCTTTTCCCTTTTAAAAAAAAGGCTTTCACTTTTACGGTATCGTTGGGCAGATATTTAGGTTTATTAAAGGCGATGTAGCCGGTATATTTGGGTGTATAATTATATCTGTAAGATGTTTTGGATATATCCTGCGAAGGGCCGCTGTATCTTAATCGATAGTAAAAACGATTAAACGGCAGCCTTGCTTTTTTGAAGAATGCTGTGGTTTTAATTTTTACAGAACGTCGGAAGGTATTGTAACTGCTTGCACGATTTATAGAGTAAAATATAGCTTCATCATTTACATAAACCGAAAGTAAACCTGTTTTATGCGAAAATCGCAAATTATAATTTTTTGAAGCGGAGTCGTAATTTATTTTTTTGTTTTCAATTTGGATAAGGGCGTTTTCAATCGGTTTACCGGTAATTTTATTGTAAACAAATAAACAAAGGTCATGTTTGTTGTTATAAAGACACGCATCAAAACTTATAAAAGTGTTTAATTCGTAATGCAGGTAATTGTCATGTGCCGAAACATAAAGGTAAGCACCGGGCCGGAGTTCTTTTTTCAAACCGCTGTCGGTTAAAAATGAATCGAGAGGATTAACCAAAGAAGCCTCGAGATTGTCGAAATAATATTTATTTGTGTAACACGATTTAAGCTGCTCGTTACTTATTTTAAAAACATAAGTGTAATAACTACTCGAGCGACTAATCCGTAAATTCTGTGACTTAAATGTAAAAGGCGGGCAAAAAATTAGCAACGTAATGCTAATTGCAGTGTGGCATTGAATGAATTTGAAAAAACGCGAAAAAGTGTAAGTAAAAGTTTTCATGAAAGGAAGTATTTGCACTCTAAATTATTTTTAATTAATTAGAAAAACGAGCCAATCTGTTAAGTGGCAGTATTTTTTTGGTAACTGGCGTTTATTTTTATAAAAGTGGCATGCTTACCGCCAAAGTATTTTTATATTTACCCTAAATAAAACACTATCAGGCCGGTTATTAAAATAGCTCTTGTTTTTTATGCGCTTATGCTCTGCGGTGTGTGGTTTATGCCTCTTGAGTTTACCGCTTGAGTTTACCGCTTGTAAAAAAGATTCCTTATGGTGCAGTACTGCTTACTGGCTTACAGAATCGGCAGGTAAATACGGTACACTGGTAATTATTGTCATCGCCGGATTTTTGTACACTTTGCGTATCGGGTCAAAAAGGGAAAAAATAAAAACTTTTTTCAGACCTGTGATTGCTTTGTTGATTATCTTATCTGTTTTTGCTTTTGTAAACGAGCACGCTACAAAAAAAATACTTAAGTACGCGCGCCCGAGCCATCTTTACGTAATAAGCCAATCGGGACAACAAGTTGATTTGGTTGCCATGTATAAATTGGAGACTGAACAAAGACAAAAGTTTTTACAGGGCTTAATAAATAATTCACCTGCGCTTACAAATAGCATTGACAAAAAAGTGCTGGACCATTGGGTAGAAGAAGCAGGGTATTCATTTCCCAGCGGACATTCATTCAACGCGTTTTTATTGGCCTGCATCTTGTCTTTCAGCATTTATCATTCTCGATACAAAAAAATATTTTTTGTTCCTTTTGTATGGGCTTTATTTATTGCTGTATCACGCGTGGCTATAGGCGCACACTCCGCGCTTGATGTAAGTGTGGGCGCGGCATTGGGAATTTTAATCGCAATACTCTTTTTGTATTTTGATACTACCAAGAATATTTTTATTCGTAAAAAACCCGCAGCATGAATATATTATACGGTGTACCCGGCGAGGGAATGGGCCACGCCACGCGAAGTAAAGTGGTAATTGAACATTTACTTAAACAACACAATGTGCAGGTGGTTTCAGGTGCAAGGGCTTACCGGTTTTTGAATAAATCTTTTCCCGGCAGAGTGCATGAAATAAAAGGATTCCATTTTGCCTATAAAAATGCGCAGGTTTCTAAAACAGGAACTTTCATGCTTAATTTAAAAAACGTGCCACGGAATTTATTATTCAATTTTTCGGAATATCTCCATATTCAAAATAATTTTAAACCGGATTTGGTTATCAGCGATTTTGAATCTTTTTCGTTTGTGTATGCCAAACACCACCACTTGCCCCTAATCAGTATTGATAATATGCAGGTAATAGACCGCTGCAGATTAGATATAGAAATTTCTAAAGCGGAGAAGAAAAATTATGTTTTGGCAAAAGGAATCGTAAAATCAAAAGTTCCTGGCTGTAAACATTATTTTATTACGAGTTTTTTTGATGCCGAACTTTCTGAAAAAAACACATCTATCGTCCCGCCAATTGTTCGGGAAGCTGTTATTAATGCAAAACCTGAAAAAGGGAATCATATTTTGATGTATCAGACCTCGAGTACGTTCTCAAGTGTGAGGGAAGTTTTGCATAATATTCCGGGTATTACTTTTTATGTGTATGGATTTAATAAAGATGAAAAAGACAGAAATGTAATTTTTAAATCTTTCAGCGAAGAAGATTTTGTAAAAGACCTTGCTTCAGCAAAGGCAGTTATTGCCAACGGAGGTTTCTCGTTTATATCAGAAGCGGTTTATTTAAAGAAACCTGTTTATTCATTCCCGCTTAAAAATCAATTCGAACAATTTGTAAACGCTTCTTACATAGATAAGCTCGGTTACGGCAGACATTTTTCAGAATTAACTTCAGATAATTTAAAATCATTTTTGTATGATTTAGAAAGTTTTGAAAAGAATTTATCCGCCTACACCCAAAAAGCCAATGAAGTTTTATTCGGAATGCTGGATGGCGAAATAAAAAAAGCCCTCTGAATTTCAGAAGGCTTTTGCTCAGTATTAGTAGCGGGAGAAGGATTCGAACCTCCGACCTTTGGGTTATGAGCCCAACGAGCTACCCCTGCTCTATCCCGCAATATGTTGTTTTTGTAAAAGAACTTTCTTTAAAAGCGGTGCAAATATATACATTTGTACTCCATTTAACCAAATAATTATTAACACGTGCATAAAGCAGGCTTCGTAAATATCATCGGTTGTCCTAATGTAGGGAAATCCACACTCATGAACGCGTTGGTGGGCGAACGCTTGTCGGTTATTACATCTAAAGCCCAAACTACCCGTCACCGTATTATGGGTATTGTTAGCGAAAACGATTATCAGCTGATTTTTTCGGACACTCCGGGCATTTTAAAACCCAATTACAAATTGCACGAAAAAATGATGCGTTTTGTGGCTGATGCCATGGAAGATGCCGATGTTTTTTTATTGATTACTGATGTGTATGAGGATACGCAATTGGAAGAATCCTATTTGGAAAAACTGAAAAAAGTAAAACAACCGGTTTTGGTTTTAATAAATAAAATTGATTTGGTTGAACAGGATATAGTGGAGGCTAAAGTAAGTCAATGGCACGGGCGCCTTCCTGATGCGGAAATATTGCCCATCTCGGCACTGCATAAAACGAATATAGGTTTATTAATGCCACGTATTCTTGCATTAGTTCCCGAACATGAAGCTTACTTCAGTAAAGATGAATTAACCGATAAACCCGAACGTTTTTTTGTTTCGGAAATAATCCGCGAAAAAATTTTACTGAACTACAAAAAAGAAATCCCCTATAGTTGTGAAGTAGTGATCGAATCTTTTAAAGAAGAAGAAAAAATAATTCGCATTGAAGCTGTGATTTATGTAGAACGCGAATCGCAAAAAGGAATTCTTATCGGCCATCAGGGGGCCGCATTGAAAAAAGTGGGTATTGAAGCCCGTAAAGACTGCGAAACATTTTTCGGTAAACATATACACTTGCAGACTTTTGTAAAAGTGGATAAAGACTGGCGCACCGATGAAAAACGCCTGAAAAACTACGGATATTAAACTCAATTATTGATTTGTAGAATTATAGATTTTAAAAATGTCTAAGACTGCAGTACTTCTCATAAACCTCGGCACTCCCGATAATCCTTCAACCCCCGCCGTTCGTAAATACCTTACCGAATTCTTAAACGACCGCCGGGTTATTGATATCTCGGCCATCGGAAGATTTTTTTTGGTAAATTTTTTAATTGTGCCTTTTCGTGCTTCCAAATCTTCTAAATTATATAAGCGTATCTGGAGTGATAAGGGCTCGCCACTCTTGTACAACAGTCTTGAACTAAAAAAGAAATTACAGGCCAGATTAGGGAATGATTTTTTTGTAGAACTGGCTATGCGCTATCAAAGTCCTTATATAAAAACTGCCTTAGAAAATATCCGCAAACAAAAACCGCGTAAAATTGTAGTGATGCCTTTGTATCCTCAGTATGCGTCTTCCAGCACAGGTTCAACTATCGAAAAAGTTTTTACTGAAATTAAGTCTTGGGAAGTAATCCCCGAAATGCATATCAACAGCAATTTTCACGATAACGAAGCCATCATTAATTGTTACGCGGAAGAAGCAAAGAGATTTAACATAAACGAATACGACCATGTTCTTTTTTCGTATCACGGTTTGCCTGAACGACAAATAAAAAAAGCTTCGGCGCATTACGGCGATAATTCCTGCTTTATGGGTAAATGTTGCGAGGTAATTATCGAAAAAAATCAATATTGTTACCGCGCTAATTGTTTTAAAACAACGCAACTTATCGCGAAAAAATTAAACCTGCCCGAAGAAAAATACACCATTTGCTTTCAAAGTCGTTTGGGCCGGAGTGAGTGGATAAAGCCTTATACTGACCATGTTTTAAAACAAAGAGCTTCCCTTGGCAATAAAAAACTCCTTGTTTTATCGCCCGCTTTTGTGGCCGATTGCCTGGAGACCATCCACGAAATAGGTACTGAATATAACGAAGCTTTTAAAAGTTACGGAGGTGAAAAAGCGGACCTCGTTCCGAGCCTTAACAGCAACGATAACTGGGTGGAGGCACTTTCTGAATTAATAAAAGGTAATTAGACCTTTTTAGTAATCCATAAATGACCATCTCCTCCGGGACAAAAAGCAATCAAAGGTTTGTTTTGTGATTTAACTTCCGATTTACATTTTGAACATTGATAACCCATGTCACCGTAAAGGCCAAGGTCGTTCCATATGTGAAGTGTAGAGTTAATGCAATGGTAACTACTCGGAATTATACGGCCCTGCCTGATTTCTCCGCAATTTTTGCATTGGTAGTTGTGTTTTGGATTTTTTTTAACGGGCATAGAGAATATTTTAGGTTTAAGAATCATGCCCTGCATAGAAGACAGCGGAAACATTATGCAAATATATACCATATACGGTGTATAGATATAAATGCACAGAAACATGTAATATATTCTTGTTTGGGCGAAATATGTATCATATTTGATGTATTATTTTAAGTTGTAACGTAAATGATTGGATATGATGATTTTTGTTAAGTGAATAACGAGAAAAAGGTTTGTCGGGAAATTGGCATAAAGTTGAAGGATTTACGCTTAAAAAACGGATATTCGAGTTATGAGAATTTTGCGGTTGAACACGATCTTTCCAGGATGCAGTATTGGAGAATAGAAAAGGGGCTGACAAATCTCACTATTCGCAGCCTTATTAAAATATTGAATATTCATAAAATAACCGTAGAAGATTTTTTCCTTGGTTTATTAATCCAACAGATGGATGGCAAAGCCCTGAAAGGTGGAGATGGGGCAAAGTTCTATAAGAAAGATGGCCATAGAAAGTAGTCATTAACTCAATTAAAAAATATAACTATGTAATTAACAGTTATTTATATAAAATAAAGCCTTTATGTATTTTGGCAATCTGCTTGAATATTATAAAAAAAGCCCTATATTTGCAGTCCTTAAAAAAATCAAGAAGAGATGATACTTACAGCACAAACAAAAAAAGAAATTTTTAAAAAACACGGTGGTAACGAAAAAAATACCGGTGCATCAGAAAGCCAAATCGCGCTTTTTACACAACGCATCGAACATTTAAGCGGGCATTTAAGCACAAATAAAAAAGATTTTGGTACGCAACGCGCCCTTTTAAACCTGGTTGGCAAACGCCGTGCTTTGTTAGATTACCTTAAACGCACTGAATTAGAAAAATACCGCGCGCTGATTAAGACACTTGATATCCGTAAATAATGAACGGAAAATAAATTACAAAAAGGCATTCGGGGTAGCTCGGATGCCTTTTGTGTTTAAAGAGAATAATTAAAATCAAATATAAACCGTTCCGGAAAGGCCGTAACACAAAACAAAAAAACAAAATGTCACAAATTGGAATCACACATTCGTTCGACTTAGGAGATGGACGAATTGCAACACTGGAAACAGGAAAATTAGCAAAACAAGCCGATGGTTCGGTAGTATTACGTGTAGGCGACACTATGTTGCTTGCAACTATTGTCAGCAGCAAAGACGCGAAAGAAGGAGTAGATTTTTTACCGCTCACTGTGGATTATCAGGAAAAATATGCTTCTGCAGGACGAATCCCGGGAGGATTTTTTCGCCGCGAAGCAAAACTTTCTGATTACGAAGTTTTAATCTGTCGTATTATCGATCGCGCAATGCGTCCTTTATTCCCCGAAGATTATCATGCCGATATTCAATTAATGGTTAATCTTATTTCATCTGATAAAAAAACCTGTCCCGATGCATTAGTCGGTTTAGCCGCTTCTGCTGCT
>DATMMV010000177.1:0-14389 GCA_035569635.1 Bacteroidia bacterium
AACAGGGGTACTTTGCCGAATTCACTTTACTATTTTGAACAATCGGTTAATGTTAATTACGGCGGGCGAAACGCATACCAATTTGCCCCTTATAATCGTTTAGACCTATCGGCAACTTATACTCCCAACAGGGAAAAGCAAATTGAAAGAAAGAAAAAAAGAATGGAGAAAAGATTTTTACGAAAAGGTAAAGACATAAATACAATTGTATTACCGCACAGTTGGGCCAAAAACTTTACGCAAAGCTGGACTTTCAGCGTGTTTAACACCTATAACAGGCATAATCCTTACTTTATTTATTTTGATACACAAGGCAGTATTTTAAAAGGGGATTTTAAAGTGCAGGCCAAACAGGTTTCTTTATTTCCAGTACTGCCAAGTGTAACGTGGAATTTTAAATTTTAGAAGATGAAAGAAAAAATTAAAAAGCGGCGTCAGCCTGAGCGTGTCGAAGGCCTCAAACAAAAATCATTGAGTAGGCACTTCGACAAGCTCAGTGTGACAATAATTTTATTAATGTTTCTTTCTTGCCAGAAAAAAATTGACGTAAAAATTCCCGACTACCAACAGATGTTAGTAGTAGAAGGAAAAATTGAAGCCGGTACAAATCCCGAAGTCTATTTAAGTTATACCGTTCCGTACTTTGGAAATCATACGCAAAATCTTTCCGACTTTGCCGTTAAAGGCGCTTTGGTGACCGTAAACGACGGAACAACGATTGATACTTTAAAAGAAGTTATTCCCGGCGCAGGCTATTATTATAAGAGTAATAATATTGTTGGTGCTTTAGGGAAAAATTATAATCTTACTGTTTTACTCAACGGAAAAATTTATACAGCGCAAACAAGTATTTATCCGCAGGTAAAACTGGATTCGCTTTGGTTTAAAGTTGTAAGGGATGATTCTTTGGGTTTTGTTTACGCTCATATGACTGATCCGCCCGCGCCGGGAAATAATTATCGTTGGTTTGCAAAACGTATTGGTAAAGACCTGAGTTTTATTGCTCCGCTCGGCTCTGCGTTTGATGATAAGTTTATAAATGGCAAATCATTTGATTTTGCTTACGACCGCGGTGTTTTACAAAACTCAACTGCAACAGACGATAACAATAACGAAAGAGGTTTGTTTAAAAAAGGCGACCAGGTAATTGTAAAATTCTGTACCATAGGATATGATGAGTTTCGTTTTTTCCGTTCGTATGATGCAAACATTATCAGTAATGGCAATCCCTTTGCAGCGCCCAGCAATTTACAAAACAACGTACAGGGTGAAAATGTATTAGGTGTTTGGTGCGGGTATAACCCGTTTGTTGATACCTTGATTTGTAAATAGAGCGCCACAAATTTCGCAGATTTATTTATTTTTATCATCTATATGATATTGCACATTAATTATCCAGCACTAATCAACTTTCCTGCTTTTGGTTGCTAAAATTAATCTATGGCAAACCACTTTTACAAAATCTTAAAGGTCATTCCCTCTTCTGCAATCAAAGTATTTTCAAAAACAGGTTGAGCTTCTTTTAAAAAATCAGTAGTACTTCCGTAACGCGCGGAGAAATGCCCTATCAGCAATTGCTTCGCCCCTGCCCTCTTTGCAATATTGGCAGCCTGCATTGCGGTAGTATGAAAAGTCTTTTTTGCGCGGATTATCTCTGCTTCCAAAAAAGTTGTTTCGTGGTAAAGCAGGTTTACTCCTTTCACGAATGGAATAATCTTTTCATCATAAACCGTATCCGAACAATATGCGAAACTGCGCACAGGTAAAGGCTCATGTGTTAAATCCTTATTAAGAACAGTTTTTCCATTTTCATCCTTTGCATCAAAACCCAATCGTAAATTATTTATTTCCGCCACCGAAATCTTATGCTTCTGTAATTTCTCCTTAATAATTTTTCGCAAACCAACTTTCTCCTTAAATAAAAAACCGGTGCAGTTAATTCTGTGATTCAACGGGAAAGAATAAACCTCCAGGCTATTATTTTCATAAACCTTTTTCTGATTCTTAGGGTCAGTAAAAATATATTCCAACTCAAAACTCAAGCCGGTTTGCGAGTGCTTGTTTTGTAAATCGATAATTTCTTTGAGTTCGGGCGGACAAATCAAGGTTACTTTTGTTTTTCTTCCAAGAAGATGCATAGTCTGCAACAAGCCCGTTAAGCCAAAATAATGGTCGCCGTGCAGGTGTGAAATTAAAATACAGCCAATGCGTTGTAGCTTAACGCTGTTTTTGCGTAATTGTATTTGCGTGCCCTCACCGCAATCAATTAAAAAAAAATGCCCTGAAGCATTAAGCAACTGGGCACTTGGATTTCTTATTAAAGACGGAGTAGCCGAGCCTGAACCTAAAACAGTAACTTCAAATAGTTCCATTTCTATCGGCGATTAAAAGATTTACGATTTTTAAATTTTATCTTAAATAACTCAATCGTCAATCTCACAATCGTAAATTTTATCTCGCTACCACCATGCGGCGACATTGCTTTTGCTGGTTCATCTCAACTGTGTATAAATATACTCCGTTTTCTAATTGTGAGGCGTCAAAATCAAAACTGTTATCGCCGCGCACAGTGCTCATTTCTCTTTCAGCAATTTTTTGCCCTGCTACATTAAACATAGTAAGTTTTGCTTTTCCATCGCTGGGAGATGTAAATTTAATGTTGGTATTATCTTTAACAGGGTTAGGGATGTTTTGCATAACTGCAAAACTAACATTGGCATTTGTTGCAATACCGGTTGCCGGCGCAATGTTTATGATATAATACTTAATTACCTGCGTACTTACCGGAACTCCGGGAAATTCCTGCACATAAGCCTTTAAAGTAAATGAAAGACTATAAGAACCCGCCGTTGTAGGCGTTCCATAAATAATCATGCAACTTGAATCATTACCCGGAAATTGAAAATTAGCGGGTGTTCCGGCTAAAGATAATCCGGGAGGTAAGCCGTAATTTACCGGGGTTGTAATATTTGTTTGCAAGTCAATATGAGTGAAATGAAACGTTTGAGTATTTCCAAAAATAGTTGCGTTTGTGTCCTTTGGAACCACCACAGTAATATTCTGGGTATAAGGAACGCCAACCGTTCCGCTTACAAAATTTACAGCGCTGTCGGGCCAAACTCCACCACGAGGGTGAGTGACAATAAAATTGTGGTCATAACCACAAGTTGGCTGAGCCAAAACACCCAAAAAAGGTATTAATAATAATAAAGTAAATATTTTCTTCATGCGCTTTTTTTTAGTTAAAGCAAATTTAGCTTTTTTGGGCAAAAACGCAAAGGCTTTTTAGCGGTTAATGAGCATTTTTTTAACAATGCTGAAGCCTGCGGAAGAGATTTTTACAAAATAGGCTCCCGATATTAATGTTGAAACATCTGTTTTTAATGGTTTGCCTGAATAAATTACATTGGTTTCGCTCTGTAAAGAACCTTCTATCGAGTAAATTTTAACATCCACATTTTCGCCCGGCATAAAGCCACCGGTAATTAGTATGCTTTCAGTAGCGGGATTCGGATAAATTAAAATTTCCGAAACCGGATTCCCGATCTCAGCGGTTCTTACATCGTAATTAATCCCGATAAAATAATCTTCCGTTTCGCCGCTGCCAAAATTAACACAGGCATCATTATACCCGTTTAAATTCCCCGCTGCACGACTACGAACACGCATTAAAATTAAACCTGTTTTTGCATTGGCAGGAACGGCTAAAACACTTACATAATCACTGTCAGTAACCGAGGTGAGGCAAATCTGCTTCCATTCAAGACTGTCGAACATCCCGTTTTGGTTATAATCCAACCAAACAGAAGCAATCACATTTCCTTTAAACTTTGTATGCAGGTTATAACTTTGCCCGGATGCCAATTGCCCGCAAGTATTACCGATGGCAGGATATTGTATATAGTAATTGGGCGAGCAACCCGTTAATCCGTTTGCCAGAGTGGTGGTGGTTATTGCAACCGAATCCACGGCGCTGGTAGCACAATTACCTCCTAAATTCATATTGCAGTAACACTGTAAATAATTACGCATAATCACCTGCTTAACAGCTGAGTAAGAAGATGAATTACTGCAAGAAACCTTGCACCTGAACCAGGTGTTTGCACTTATACCTGTTACTAAAGTGGATGAAGTTGTATTGCCTATTGATATCCATGCCCCACCTGATAATGAGTCCTGCCACTGATAGGTTAAACCCGTAGCTGAGGTGTTGCCGGTAAGCCACAAACTAACTCCAGAACAGGTAGTATCCACCGAAGAAACAGTTGTGCCAGGGTTAGGCGTTCCGCTGCAACCGGAAACAGGAGTTAAATTAAACTGAACATTAGGACGATGATACGAAAACGTACCCGCATTTGTGGGAGGTATATTGTCTGAACTCCAGTACTGAAAAGCATAAATACTGGTGCTGTAATGATAAAACCCTTTACCCAAACTTAACTCATTACCGGTACCTGTTGCGTTTGTTTCTATAATTATCTCAACCGCATTCGAAGTTGCATGCAAAAAAGGAGAAGTAAATGTTATCGTTGTCCAGTTATTCTTAACAAATGCCGCGGATGTTAAGGTACCTGTATAAACCAATTGAGCCCCGCTTTCTTCATTAGCAACAGTTGTACCACCGCCGGTAAAAGTATAACTCGGTACTTCTTTCATATAAATGGTTACGGGGGTATTGCCGGGAGTATTAATAGTATCACAATAAAAGGAAACGGAATTTATGTTACCGAATTGTCCAATCTCAGCGTGCGAATAAATCATGGCGCTGCGTTCATAACCGAAATAAGTTCCGAAAGGTTTGCGCCATTCGGAGTTAAGCAACCCCGTGGTATGTACTGTGCCCGATGGTATGGTAATTGTAACCTGTGCCTTAAAAATCTGTATAAATAGTAACAATGCAAAGGCAAGTGTATATCTGTGTTTTTTCTGAATCATAAAAGGCGTTAAAAAGCGTTGTAAAGGTAAAGTTTAGTTCAGACATATTCTATATTTGCACAAGGTTTTATTATGGCTAATACAAATTGGGCAACGGGCATACAAAAAGTAAAAGGCTTTTCGGCGGTTACGCAGTTGTTGCTTTTAAACGGGCTTGTGTTTCTGGCTGCCAACGTCATTGCTAATCTGTTTAAATTTAATTTACTGTCTTACCTCGCGCTTCCCGCCTCTGTCTCTGAATTAGGTTCCCGCTTTTACACGCCGGTAAGTTATATGTTTTCTCATGCCGATCTGGGCCACGCGTTTTTTAACATGCTTTACCTCTATTTTATGGGCCAAATTTTTGCAAGCATTGTGGGCCAAAAACGTTTGTGGTTTGTTTATTTGGGAGGAGGATTGGCCGGCGCGATTTTCTTTATGATTTTATTTAATATTTTTTTTACAGGTGAGCCCGCTTATTTATTAGGAGCATCTGCTTCGGTTACTGCTGTGGCGATTGCCTGCGCTGTATACGCCCCCAATATGCCTGTTAATTTATTTTTCTTCGGAAGTTTTGCTTTAAAATGGGTTGTGCTTGTTTGGTTTTTAATAAGCACCGTGATAGATTTCTCCATAAACACCGGCGGAAAGGTTGCCCATTTGGGCGGAGCATTTTTCGGATTAGCTTATGCCTGGCAACTACGTAAAGGAAATGACTGGATGAATATTTTCAGTTTTAAACGCAAAGCTCCAGCAAGGGTTATAAAAATGCAAGCCGCGCAAAAGAAAATAGAAAACGAAGAAAAAACCCTGAACGAAATTTTAGACAAAATAAACCGCAGCGGTTATGAAAGCCTCAGCAAACAGGAAAAAGAAACTTTGCAGAAGATTGCTGCTAAAAAATAATCTCTGAATTTGTTCTCATTTTGAGAACTTTTTATTACCTTTGTATTTGAATCACATCTATGCACGTAATTTCCAGGTTGAAACTCATTGAATTCTGGGCAAAGCACAAGGATGCGGAAGTTCCGTTAAGACTGTGGTTTAAAAAAGTTGAGCAATCTAAGTGGAAAAATATCAATGAAGTAAAAAACGATTTCCCTTATGCCGATTATGTTGGTAATAACAGAATTGTTTTTAATATAAAGGGAAATACATACAGAATTGTCGTTATAATATTTTTTGACGGACAAAAAACATACATACGTTTTGTGGGAACCCACGCAAAATACGATAAAATAGACGCTAAAACCATATAAAATGAAAAACATCAAGCCTATACGAACAAAAGCTGATTATAAAGCCGCCTTAAAAAGAATTGATTCGCTCATTCTTTCAAACCCGGTTAAAGGAAGTACCGCTTATGATGAGCTGGATGTTATTGGTACTTTGGTGGCTTCGTATGAAGACATGCATTACCCTATAGATGCGCCTGACCCTGTAGAGGCTGTAAAGTATGCGATGGAAGAACGGGGGCTTAAATCAAAAGATCTCACGCCCTATTTCGGAAGCAAGGGTTTGGTTTCGGAATTTTTAAATCACAAACGCAGCCTTTCTATACGCTCAATTAAAGCTTTGCATAAAGCTTTGGGATTGCCTTATGAAGTACTTTTGGCTTAAGTAGCAGAAACTTAAATCACTTTACCAACCTTTTCCTTTCTCATTATAAACAAACCGAAAAGAAATAATCATTTAATTTTTTAGATTTTTTAACACTATTGGAATGATATATTCGCCTTTATGTTTTATATTTATTTAAAATTCCCGAATGAAAAAAATCATACTATTTGTTTTGTTACTATTGTTTAAATTGGCGAGCGCTCAAAATCCCAATTACCAGCAAAAACTTTATTATACATGTAAAGTCTGGGGCTTCGTAAAGTACTTTCATTCCAAAGTTTCGACCTGTAAGGTAAATTGGGACAGTGTTTTAGTAAGCAGACTTCCCCATATAAAAAATGCTGTTACAAGCACTAATTTTAATGATGAATTAGATACGCTTTTGAATGCCGCAGGCCCAATGACCATTGTACCAGGAGTGCTACCCGATACTATTCACCCTGAATTGAAAAGAAACAGAAATTTCAGTTGGATCAATGACCCCGTTTTCAGAAGTGATGTTAAAATAATACTTGATACGATAAAAAATAATTTCAGACCACATGCGAGTTGCTGGGTACAAAATAATAATTATACAAATAGTTACAACGGTTGGCTTGTTTTTCCCTATGACAGTTTAATGATAAATAGTAATACCAACAGCATTTATCCCAATGAGGCTACAAGGCTTATGCTGATTTTTAAGTATTGGAATATCATAAATTATTTTAACCCTTATAATTATATACTCGATCAGCCATGGGACAGCACTTTATATAATAAAGTACTTCCAATTGCAAATGCGGCAAATGATCAAATTTTTTATTTAGCCTTTAAAAACATTGTCAAAGAAGTAGACGATGCACACGCCGAGGGTTTAACTTTTAGCCAATATATTTCTCCGCCTACTTATTATTATTCTCCGCCAATTATTCTTACTTACGCGCAAAACAAATACATCGTTGCCCAAACAACTCTGAGTCCTATCAAAAAAGGTGATGAGATTATTTCTATAAACGGGGCTTCCACGTTAGGAAGAGAAAATTATATGCGTCAATACGTCTCTGCAGGTAACAATTCCGTATTTCACAGGTTTATGTGTAATTATATGTTAAACGGTTATTATAATACGGCAGCCAATATTGTATATAAAGACAGCATGGGAAATACACAAATACTTAATACGACAAGAACAGATTATATTTATAACAGTTGGTTTTATACTTATTATCCGAATGATACGTTGGCCACAGTACATTGGAAGAAGTTTGGTTGCGGAACGGGTTATGTAAACATGGGACTTTTAACTACTTCTGAAGTAAATACAATGTATAGCAATTTAAGAAATTGCCCGGCAATTATTTTTGATATTCGCAATTATCCAAATGGCACTGCATGGGCAATAGCAAATAAAATGTATCTTAATAATAAAGCCTTTGCCAAATTCACTATCCCGGATGTATCCTATCCCGGAACATTTTTTTGGAACTATGATTACTTAGGTATTAATGGAAATCCCACTCCTTATACCGGCAAAGTTATTATTCTAATGAATGAAGAAACTCAAAGCCAGGCTGAATTCAGCTGCATGATTTTAGGAGCTATGCAAAACTCCGTTAAAGTGGGGAGTCAAACGGCTGGAGCTGATGGTAATATTACTTACTTCAGATTATCTCAAGACATTGGTTCGGGTTTTACAACTTTGGGCACTTTTTATGCAAACGGGGACAGCACACAAAGAATTGGCATAGTTCCCGATTCTCTTGTATCTCCCACGCAATTAGGTATAAGAACTCATCGTGATGAAGTTCTTGAAAAAGCTCTGGAGATCGCAAGCTGCTTAAATTCGGTTCAACCATTTAACAACAACGCTTCAAATATCTTTGTTTATCCTAACCCGGGTAATGGCAATATATCAATTTCTTCGGCGGAAAATATCAAAGAGTTACGTGTATATGATATTTTAGGAAACATCATTTCCACTACCTATCCCGACAAGAAAGATGTGAAAATTACAATTGAAAACGAAGGCGTATATTTTATACATTTAAATTCTTCACAGGGAGTAAGTATTAAAAAAGTAATTGTAACAAAATAATTTCTTGTTTAGTCCGGCAAAATGAGAATAAAATTATTTTCACTTTTATTACTCCTTCGTTTTTTGGCTTTGCCCAACTTGTTCCCCATGCATACAAATCAGCAGTAGATAATTTCCCGGATGTTTACGGAGGCAAAACCGAGTGGAAACGTTTCTTACACGATCACCTTGTGTATCCGGCAGAGGAACTAAAAAAGAAAATTGAAGGGACTGTTGAAATTTTTTTCATCGCAACCAAAGAAGGAAAAGCGGCAAAAGCTACAGTCACCCGATCTGTAAGCCCGGCTATTGATTATGAAGCTATGCGTTTACTAAGTATTTTAGATTGGTATCCCGCCACTCAATGGTCGGTTGCAAAACAAATTTTCGACCCGGTAAACATGGAGTGGTCGGTCAAAATAAATTTCTCAATAAGTAAATACAATAAATGGGTGAAAGAGCGTGGCCATAAAGCAGCCGCCTTTACCGATTTACCAACCGATAGTTCGTTTATAGTTTTTGATAAGGCAGATTCACCTCCTGTTTTTAACATTCCCAACAAAACATTAAACGAATTTGTGTATTCAACATACGAATACCCCAAAGTTGCAGCCACGCAGGGATTTGAAGGAAAAATACTGTTGACTTTTGTTATTGAGCCTGATGGTTATTGTTCAAACATCCGCATCCAGCACGGTATTGCCGCGGGCTGCAATGAAGAAATGATTCGCGTTATCGGTTTAACCAAATGGAAACCTGCGGTAAAAGACGGAAAATACATCCGTTACCTTATGCACTATACAATGGTTTTACATCTTCAGAACAATTTTAAAGATAACAGTAATGGAAGTCAAAGAGGAGGAGGGCAATGATAATCAGGATAGTGATTTCAGAATAATTTCGCAAGCCTTCGTTAATTCCTCATTGGTGATAACAAGCGGTGGAGCAATACGCATACTTTGTGCGTTAAATAAAAACCAATCTGTAATTATGCCCGCCTCAACACATTTTTGAATTACCTGCATATTCGTTGCTTCGTCTCCAAAATCAACGGCGGCAAGAGCTCCGCAAACACGCAACTCTTTTATTTTTGAATGAACTAATTCTTTTTTCAGAATAGTTTCAATTTCTTTAGCTCTTAGATAAAGTTTATTTTCAGAAATAACTTTAAGATTTGCTAATGCGGCCGCACAACAAACCGGGTGGCCACCAAACGTAGTTATATGTCCGAGTACGGGATTATGTGTTAAGCAACTCATTATTTCATTAGAGGAAACAAACGCTCCAATCGGCATCCCCCCTCCCATTCCTTTTGCCAATAATAAAATATCGGGTGTTACTTCATATTGCTCAAAAGCAAATAAAGTTCCCGTCCTGCCGAAACCGGTTTGTATCTCATCAAAAATTAAAAGCGTTTTAGTTTCATTACAACATTCACGTAGTTTTTTAAAAAAACTTTTATTAGCCGCAATAACCCCCGCTTCACCCTGTACGGGCTCAATAATTACGCAGGCTGTTTTTTCAGTAATCTGTTTTAAGTCTTCCTCACTGTTAAAATTCAATATTTTTGTGCCGGGCAACAACGGACGAAAACTTGTTTTGAAATCTTCGCTGCCCATTACACTCAATGCTCCCTGCGTACTTCCGTGATACGAATTCTTAAAGGAAATCAATTCGCTTCTTCCTGTAAAACGTTTCGCTAATTTTAATGCGCCTTCGGTAGCCTCAGTGCCGGAGTTTACAAAATAAACCGAGTTTAAATTTTTTGGTAATAAATCTGTAAGCGCTTTTGCCAACTGCACTTGCGGACTTTGTGCATACTCGCCAAACACCATTAAATGCATATGCGTTTCGACTTGTTTTTTTACGGCATCTACGACTGCCGGGTGACAATGCCCGATATTACTAACAGAAATTCCCGAAATTAAATCGATATACTCTTTTCCGTTTATGTCCTTTAAATAAACTCCCTTAGCCGAAACAATTTCTAATGCCAATGGCGCAGGACTTGTTTGTGCCACGTGCTGTAAAAAAATCTGTCGGTTCGATAAATGCATTTATTTAAAATATTTGCTTTTTGTAGAATTTAATCGGAAAATTAAACAATTTAACATTTACAATCAAATACTTTTATTTTAATTAGGATATTTTACAAAATAATATATCTTTGAATATAAAATAAAACCTATGAAAAAAAATTCTACCTACTTTATTAGTTTAGTTGCGTGCATCGTTTTTAATTCTGTTGGTCTTGCTCAATCACCAACAATTACAACTGCCATTTTACCGCAAATAGGCTATTCCTATTTCGGAAAATCAGACACAACTACTGCAGACCGGGCTACCTTTACTGTCTCGGCAGGCTCCGGTTCAGCACAAACATGGAATTATACCCCGAATTTTGTAACAACATACACTTCTGTAGCAACTTTTGTTTCTCCTTCTTCAGGTACGGGAAACACAAATTTCCCATCGGCTAATCTTGCCGTTGGTTCCGGAACAACCTGGGAGTATTTTGTAGGTAATTCTTCCGGATTAACAGTTATCGGAGCTTATGCCGGAGGAACTACTCCGTTGACAATTAAGTTAACTCCGTATGAAATGTTTGTACCCACTCCTTTTACTTATGGTAATACTTTAAACAATTTGTATACTTCCACTTATACACTTACTTCAGGTGGAAATACCTATAAATCAAGCGGCCATCATAACCGCACCATTACTGCTGACGCTTACGGAACACTTACAACGCCGACCGGTACTTTTGCCAATTGCTTAAGAAATAAAACGTTTGAAACGACTATAGATACACTTTATATGCAAGTAGGCTCTAATTGGAATTTCTTGCAGAGGACAACTGATTCCACTACTACTTATCAATGGTTCCAGAATAATAACACCACATTTAGTATAATGAACATAAGTTTAGATAAAAAATTAAAAGTTAAAAGTGCGGGCTACTTTACCTCGTTCAATAATGATATTGCCCTTTATTCGGGCATTGATGAATCGGCAACCGTTTTTCCAAATCCATCCGGCGAGGTATCTTATGTAAAATATGAAAATAAAATTGCAGGGCATGTTGAAGTAAGTTTACTTGACCTGAACGGAAAATTAATACGCACTTTAGTGAATACGGAACAAAATACAGGTACGCAACAAATTAAAATAGATATTGCTGCTATGGAACTTGCAAAAGGATTGTATTTTGTCAGAATTAATAATCCCGAAGGAACACATACAATTAAATTCGACGTGAATTAGGATTTATCCTTCGTTTGCAAAGTTCTTATTGTGTTTGCAGAGTATTTGTTATTATTGAATAAACTGCTTTTATTTATAGGAAGAAACTAATTCTTTCAACTTTTTCTGCACTCCCTCATTCGGTTCTACCAATGGTAAACGCACATGCGGGCCGCAAACTTTCATTAAATTTAAAACCTGTTTCACGCCCCCAGGATTTCCATCGGTAAAAAGTTGTTGGGTAATTTCAAAAGTTTTGTAATGCAGTTTGCGCGCGGCGGCAAAATTTTCTTTTAATCCGCAACGCACCATTTCAGAAAAATCTTTTGGAAAAGCGTTCGCCACAACCGAAATTACTCCGTCGGCACCGCAAGCCAATAAAGGCAATGTTAAATTATCATCTCCGCTTATTACTAAAAAATCTTTCGGTTTATTTTCTATGATCGCCATGCATTGTTCCAGATTTCCTGAAGCTTCCTTAACCGCTACAATGTTTTTAAATTTATTGGCCAGCTTTAAAGTTGTCTCTGCATTAATGTTAGATGCGGTTCTTCCAGGAACATTATATAAAATAATGGATTTGGAGGTAGATTTAGCAATAGCTTTATAATGCTCGTAAATTCCACGTTGCGAGGGTTTATTGTAGTATGGCGACACCGATAAAATCGCATCGAATTCTTTTAAGTTTGTGTGTTTAATCGTATCAATCACTTCGTATGTACTGTTACCGCCAATACCCAAAACTAAAGGCAAACGTTTTTTATTGGCCTTTATCACATGTTCGATAACTTTTTTCTTTTCGTCTTTAGAAAGTGTGGCGCTCTCGCCCGTCGTTCCTAAGACCACCAGGTATTCTACCTTTCCTTTTACAAGATGATTTACCAGGTTTGTTAATCCCTTAAAATCTACATCGCCTTTGCTATCGAAGGGAGTGACAATAGCAACGCCGGTTCCTTTTAATTTTGTGTGTATCGACATATTTTTTTAAATAATGTACTAAGTTAAACAGTTTTAAAAAATGTTAAACCCTTTTTAAAAAATAAACTTTGGCATAAAACCGGCATCTAAGTATTAAAACAGGAAATCATGAAAACAGTCAATAAATTAATCGTGCTTATTGCCTGCATCTGCAGCCTTAACGCATGTGCCCCTTCAAGGGTAGTTGTGGTCGCCCCGGTTGTGCCAATGCGGGCGGTAAGGCCCTGTGTAATTGTTCCCGCACCAGTAATTGTTGTAAGGCCACGAATGTACGGCATGCATTACCGCAGGCGTTGGTAACCTTAAAAATTACTTTTCCGGAACAATTCCGAGAGAATTATGGAAGTAGCGGTAGCCGCGTTGAGGGATTCGGTATGAACGCCGTTTGCTTTCGGAATAGTAACACGTTTACTGAGCAGCATGAGGTTTTCTTCGCTTATTCCGTGACTTTCGCTGCCAATAACGAGGATGCATTTATCGGGTAAAGAGGCTTTATAAATATTTTCTCCATCCAAAGCTGCGCCCAAAACGTTTTTGGCCCCGAGTTGCGATTTTAATTTCTCAAGGGAAACATAAAAAGTTTTTACCCTCGCCAGGGAACCCATAGTACTTTGCACCACTTTCGGATTATATACTTCCGCGCAATTTTCGGAGCAAAATAGCTGGGTTAAACCGAACCACTCGGCCATGCGCATAATGGTTCCCATATTACCCGGGTCTCCAATGCCGTCTAAATACAAAAACAAAGTAGCTTTTTTATCAATATACGAGAGCTGGTATTCGGTTTGGCTGCAAACGGCCAGTACTTCATTAGGGGTCTGTAAGGCACTGATAGAAGCCAGTTCTGTTTCGTCCACTACAGTATATTTGCAGTTTTTCTTCATCAGCATGGTGATATTACGCTCTATCCATTTCTCAAGGCCGTAAATTTCTGTTATTTTTATATCGTCATGCAAAAATTCTTCAACCACCTTAGGCCCTTCGGCAATAAACAAAGCCTGTTTGGCCCTGAATTTTTTCTGGTGAAGATTGTTTATGTTTTTAACCTGATTTTTGCTCAACATAGGCTCTTTGCCATTAATTTCGCACATTAATTGAAAAGCGGGTACAAAATACTAAAAAAACACGGGGCATTATTACCCGTTGCGGCTATTTGTTTCATTCTGTTCAGCTGCAATGCCAAAAAAAAACTGAAAGAAGGCGAGGTATTTTTAGATGAAAACTATATTATAAATAACAAAACGGAAGTCCCTACCGAAGAGATTCTGCCCTTTATACGCCAGCAACCCAATCGCTACCTGATTACTTTAAAGGCATTAAAAATTGAACTTTTTCCTTATCACCTTTGGCTGTATAATTCAATTAATCCCGATAAAATGCAGGCACATAAAGAAGCCCGCGACCGGAAATACGACCGGATAAACGAAAAACGCAAATTAAAAAACGATATTGAAAACCAGAAACGAATAGCAAAAGGAAAAAAACCAAAACCCCTTAAGCTAAAAGATAAAGGAGAGCCTACCTGGCGCGAGAGTTGGTTGGAGAGCGGCGAGCCGCCCGCTATTCTTGATTCTTCAT
>DATMMV010000178.1:0-2183 GCA_035569635.1 Bacteroidia bacterium
AATACTCGCCCTTATTAAAAAACTTAAGCCCCTGCTTATACTG
The DNA here is from genome assembly GCA_035569635.1 of Bacteroidia bacterium. Classification (GTDB taxonomy): domain Bacteria; phylum Bacteroidota; class Bacteroidia; order B-17B0; family Aurantibacillaceae; genus PALSA-968. The sequence goes on from DATMMV010000178.1 coordinate 44, forward strand.
GGCGCTTAGTAGCTGTGTTATTACTGTTAAAAATAAAACTAAAGAGAGTTTCCTCATAAAATTCCGTTCCGTTTATTACAAATATCTTGGTGAAAGCATTTTTGATTTAAAAATATTAAAATTATAGGCAAGCATTATTTCATGCGAGCCTCCTCCTACAACACCTATGCGGTTAAAGCCCTGGTCATAACTGTAACCCACTTTAAACTGGTCAGTAACACAATACTGCATCAGTCCGACAAGCCCGTAGCCGCCCCGCAATGAAATTCCCAACCAAAGTTTTTTCTTAATTAAGAAATTACAATTAATATCTAAAGAGCCAACGCGTTTAGGATTATCATTTTTAAAAATTACAGAAGGGTTGATGACCAGGTTTTCATTAATTAAAAAACCTTTACCCATATAAATAAAACTATGCGGACGCAGGTTAAAATTTATATACGAAGTATCTTTGAGTGAAGACGAGTTAGTAAAATTATTTGAACTGTTATAAAGGTTCGGGTTGTTTAAATGCGTGATTGAACCGCCTATATAAAACGAATTGGTGTAATAATAAAAACCGGTACCCACATCAAATTTTGTTTTAGACCCAAGATTTTGACTCGGAAAAACCTCTCCCGGGTCTTTATAATCACTTTGAGATAATGTCATATTATAATTAACCATTCCACCCGATAAACCAAGGCTGAGCTTTCCTTTTCCTAATTTAAAGCGATATGCAAAATCAAAATAAGCGGCTGTCCATTTTGCAGGACCTATAGCTTCATTTATTAAATGTCCTCCAAGGCCAATGCTTTTAATTGCCAACGGGCCATGTAAACTTATGGTGCCTGTGCGGGGCGCACCCTGCATGGCAATCCATTGTTTGCGCAGATCCATGGTAGCGTTTAGTGCTTCTTTACTACCGATATACGCCGGGTTTATTACCACCTGATTAAACATGTACTGACTGTACTGCGGATCTTGTTGAGCAAACATATTTTGCAAAAACAAAACCATAAGCGATATGTAACTAATTTTTTTCATTATTCACAATTATTCCTGATTCGTATGTACGTAATTCCTGCCTACTTTGTTAGTTCTACCCAATTTTTTTGTGTTGTACCGCCTTTTCTGTCTATTACATAAAAATAAGTTCCAGAGGTAAGCGGCACGCCTGCATTATCTTTTCCGTCCCAAACCACTTTTACATTATCGTAATTTTTCTTATCCCAAACTAATTGCCCCCACCGGTTAAAAAAGAAGACGTGATTATCCGGAAATCTTTTTATGCCACCTATTATAAACAAATCATTCAGTCCGTCGTCATTGGGAGAAAACGCGTGATACACGGTATCCTCGCATTCTTTTGTTGAAGATTGTATAATAATTGTTTTTGTTAATACATTTCCAACACTGTCTCTTATAGTTAGATTATAAGTGCCGGGAGGAAGATTGTACATCGTCGAAGTTGTGTCGGCAGGAGAAGGACTCGGGCTCAACGAAAATTTAACATGGCCGCCGTTGTTAAAAGGATTGGCTACTAAAAATCCGTCGCCCGCACCCTGGCAACTTTCTCCGCCGACATGAATGCTTGCACCGAATGCCGTTCCGATTTTATAATCGGGCTGTAAAAAACCTTGTGTATAATAATTAGTACCGGTATTTGCAGTTTGTGCAATTGGTTCGCCAATATTAAACCCGTAATAATTTCCATTTACTTTGGCTGTTGTTCCTGCGGAATTAAATACCTGCGGGGGGGGTACGTTTACCTGCGCAAACAACCCGCTACTAACAAAAAATATTATGTAAATTATTTTTTTCATTCTCAATTATTAGTTTTTAAATATGATTTGCCAATTGGTTCCGTCTGAAACAATGCCTATACTTGGTTTTGCAACTCCGCTTACGTAACTGAAAGTTGCGGTGGCAAGTCCGTTTATTGTTTGCCCGCAGCAAGTTGTTATAATAAAATTTCCACCCGTAACAGCGGGATCGAAAGTGAAAATTAAAATACGTCCCGGGCATATTGTTGCATCCGGAATATTAAAAGTTGTATTACCTGAAACAGTTGCAATGTGAACTATATTCTGGTCATTCAAAGCAATTGTAAATGTGCTTGCGGTAGCATATTTTTTTACAGAAATTGCCATTGATGTTT
>DATMMV010000179.1:0-5449 GCA_035569635.1 Bacteroidia bacterium
CGCTTAATTTGCAAAGTGTTTCGGTTAACCAATGGCCGGTGGATTTTACGCAATTGTATAATTTGGTTTATCTCGGTTCTTATAATAACGAGTTCAAGAGTTTTCCTGAAAAAACAGGAATGCTTTCTAACCTTATGTACCTCGAAATTATAAACAGTAAAATTGATTCTATTCCTTCGGAGATTGCTTATCTGAAAAAACTGAAGGTTTTTAAATTCTCATCAAATAACGATACGCTTAAATTACCCAAAACTTTAAAATACATGAAATCGCTCAATGAAATGATGATTGAGAGTGCGATATTGGATAGCATGCCCAAACCGATTTTTTCCATTCCTTCTTTAAAAACGCTTGTAGTTCCCAATTGCCGGGTACAGGCAATACCTGAGAATTTAAGCCATATGAGTAATTTAGAAGTTTTGGTTTTGGATTTTAATAAACTGACAATGCTTCCCCGCGAAATTTACAAATGCAACAAACTTTTTTATTTATCCCTTAAGAAAAACAACATTACAAAAATACCGGACACCATTTGCCATTTGATAAACCTTACCACACTTGATTTACGCGAAAACCCGATTGCTACGGATAAAGATGCCATTGAGGAACTGAAGGTTTTATTGCCGGGGTGTAAAATTATTATTTAGTGAAGAAAATTTTTAAATTTTGTCATGCAGAGTCCCCGAAGGGGAGGGGTTCACGAAGCATCCGGTTGTTTTTTGAATACAAGATTCCTCGCAAAGCTAAGGTGCCCGGAATGACAAAATTCGGAAATTAATTTTTACGTTTAGCCGGCTTCTTTTCTTCTTCATCGTACTTATCGTAATCCAACTTTCCGCCCCAGAAACGCATTTGTTGCAGTGTCCATATTTTGCGGCCTTGTATATATTTCCCACTAATGTTTTTACCGTAACTACGGGGGTTGGGCAAGAGGGAAGATAAAATCGCGGCTTCTTCTCTTGTTAGTTTAGCGGCACTCTTTTTAAAATAATGTTGCGCAGCGGCTTCGGCCCCGTAAATTCCATCTCCGAATTCTATTACGTTTAAGTATATTTCCATAATGCGTTCTTTGCTCCAGAGAGTTTCAATCAGTAAAGTAAAATACGCTTCAAAAGCTTTGCGCACGTAATTGCGCCCGTCCCACAAGAAAACATTTTTTGCGGTTTGCTGCGAAATAGTGCTACCGCCACGGAGTTTCTTTCCTTTGTCGTTATTCATCATCGCTTTTTTCAGTGCCTTGAAATCGAAACCGTAGTGCAGTAAAAAGTTTTGGTCTTCGCTGCAAACAACGGCCAATTGCAGGTGCGGAGAGATCTCATCCAGCGAAACCCAATCTTTTGTAAGTTTCATGCTCTTTCTCTCTATTTTTTGCTCAACGCAGCGTTTCAGCATTAATGGAGTAGCCGGCACGGGCACCCAACGGAAAATAAGCGTACTGACAATTGAAACAATAAAAAACCACATGATTACCTTTAGTACTATGCGGAAGATTTTTTTTACCATATTTTAAATAACTACAGATTACCGATAATAGCCTACGGATATACGGATGTCTTTTTACGCTGATTACTATCTGTATATCCGTATTAATCTGATATCTGTAGTTCTCACAAAAGTATTTCTTAGCTTTGTAAGGAATTAACCCGGTTAAAAATCTTATTAACAAGAATATGAAGAAGTGGTGGCCTTTGGGCTTGTTTTTAGTGGTGTTGAGCATTTTTTTACTCTACCAGTATCAAAAATACCGCATTGCGCCTACTGTAGATGTTTTTAAACTGACTTATACAGATACTTCCGGTAAAGCGGTTGACTTGAATGCATATAAAGGCAAAAAAATAATCTTCTCCTTTTTTGGCATTTGGTGCGGCGAATGTGTTTTAGAATTAAAACAGCTGAACGAAGCCAGGAAAACTAATTTGAAAGATATTGAAGTAATTGTAGTAAGCGACGAGCCATTAGAAAAAATAAAACGCTTTGCACAAAGAAAAAATTATCCCTTCACCTTTTTAAAAATTGACAAACTTTTTTCTGACTTAGGAGTAAACGCCATACCTGTTAATTATTTAATAAACCTTAAAGGAGAAGTAATTTACTCGAAGGTAGGTATTTTAAACTGGAAGGATAACTCGGTTGTTTCTATGACGGAGGAAAGTTTGAAGTAAATGATTTTGTATATTTGATTAAATGAAATTGAATATAGACTTAACAAAACAAGATTACGCCGATTTTTATCGGTTGCATTTTTTAAAGCAAAATTTAAAAGGTACAATTTTCTTCGGTGTACTGATATTAACTCTTTTAGAAGTTTATTTTTATTGGGATGGGGCCGCTGTTTCAGAATTACTGATTTGTGGTATAATTATGTCCGCCGTTTATATTGGTATCTTATTTCTTGCTGTCTCAAACGCAGGCTCACTATCTAAATTAAGTGGTACAACCTTGGGAAAGCGTGAAATGGAATTGACCGAAGAACAAGTAACTTGTAATATAAACGGAACTTGTGTTAATTACGCTTGGAAAGACGTAATAAATTTTACTGATGCAAAAACCGCTTTTTATTTATATGTCGGCACAAAAATGGCTTTTATTATTCCTAAAAGAGTTTTCGAGAATTCAGATACCCAAAATAATTTCATGAGTTACGTTTCATCAAAATTAAAAACCCATTAGTTTATGGACTACAATAACCCCAAAATAAAATGAAAATATTTTTATTGATTTTTTTACTCGCCTTCGGGTTCCCGTATAAAGCGCAAACTCTTTTGAAAGAAAATAACAAGGACAAATCATGTAAGCCAATTTTGACATTACAGAATTATATTGGCGACGATACTATTTCAAAACAGGATTTAAGTAAATTAAACAACATAATACTGTATTATCCCTGCGATAAGGTTTTTAAATTCGGAATAGCAGCATATGAATTTACCGCTGTAATAAATAAAAAGGGCGTGTCGTTAGTTGGATATAATTTTAAATTAACTGCCAAAATGAAAAATGTGCTACAAAAAATGAATGTAGGAGATAAAATATATATTGATAATGTTAGCGCAAAAGACAGTAAAGGTAATGTTTTTAACGCGTCCGGGCTGACCGTACATATTGGTTTAATTTCATCCAAACTTAAAATTGATACGACAACGTTTGTTCAGCCAAAATAATTAAAACTACCTCTTCCTCTTCAACAACTCCACAACTCTCTCAACCGGCCGGCCAATAATGGCTTTGTAGCCATCAATAATAATCGGGCGTTGCAGTAAAACCGGGTTTTCAATAATAATTTGTATCCACTCGGCATCGGTAAACTTTTTGTTTTTAAATTTCTTTTCAAAGACAGGCTCGTTAGTGCGTATAATGTCTAAAGGCTTTAAATCCAGCTTCATTAATAAATCTTTAAGGTCTTTTTTGGTTGGAGTATTTTTTAAGTACTCTATAACCTCAATATCGCAATTGCTTTCTTCTAAAACCCCTAATGCTTCCCTGCTTTTTGAACAACGTGTATTATGAAAAATAGTTACTTTCTTTTTGGCCATTTTATTTCTGTATTATGATCTTACCGCTTTGCAAAATTTTACCTTCGGCATTGGTAAGATGATAAACACAGGTTTGAGAAGCGAAATTTCTTATATCAAACACGCAAATTCCTTGCGTTAAATTATTTTTCAGTAATAGTTTCCCGTTTAAGTCATATAAAACTACTGTCGCCGGTTGCGCATAATCCGCTTTAATAATTATGAAATCTTTTGTCGGGTTAGGGAAAGCGGTCACATTTACGTTGCTTTTAATTTCATTAATTCCAACTGTAGAGATATAACTATCCCGGTATCTTGCCCGGTTCGGAACAAAATTTGAATTAATATAAGAACCATCTACTTCAAGAATAGGAATGTGCGCTGCTGTACTCATCCATTTATACTGAAATTGAGGATTCGGAAAAGTAAAACCTATGCCATTGTAATTAATACTGTCTTTTTCATTAATAAAAGAAGTCATGCGTAAGCAAGTAACGCTATCGTGCGGGGTTTTAATAGTTCCCCAGCCATCCACATTATTTATACGGTAACCAACCTGGCTGTAATAAATATTTCCTCCCAAAGAAACGGTAAATTTAAACGTAGTGCTGTCGTGCCGTAAATAGGTTAGGGGCAAAGAATAAATTTCATCCATGTCCGAATAATACGCCGCTAAAGGAACGTTCTGGTATTTAAATCCAATCCCTTCTGCCTCAAATACAGAAGTGGTTTTTTTATAGAAATTCCATACATCGTAAAATTTATAAGTCCCGGCGCCAATCGAGTCAGCAGTTTTCAGGCCATATTGCCCGGTACCCAAAAAATAAAAAGCGTAAGATGTTAGGGATGCTTTTAAATAATCGTATCGGCCCTGGCTTTGTGATATTAAGGTGTCGTAATTCCAATAGTAATTCGGGCCTGTTAGGGCAACATTTACAGATGCAGGGTTTACGTTTGAATAGCGAATGGTATCACCGGATACAGGCATACTGGTTGATGTAACCGTTATCTGCGCGAAAAAAGCTGTTGTTGAAAACACCGATGTGAGGAGTAGTAATTTTTTCATGGTTTTAATTTATTAAGGTAAAACTATAAAAAAAATTGAAATGAAATGTTAAACAAACCTAATTCCTGTTTTTATTCCTATGTCCGCCCGCATAACCTTTAGATGCCGTTCGCGTTTCGTTGTTTTTTTCGTCTTACTTAGCCTTGTCGTCTACCTCAAAGATTCCAAAAGTATTGTTGTCTGGGTCCACGAAATAACCTTGCCAGCAGCGGCCTGGAATTGCAAATTTTGGTAACGCAATTTGTCCACCGTTTTTGAGTATTAGTGTGCTGGTATCGTCAAAACTGTTAACTTGAATAGAACAAACGAAAGCATTTGTCCCAAATTGAGTCGGTGGAACTTTTGCCGGTCGTTTTAAAAGTCCCCCGTTGATACTATTTGTTTCTATTCGGTAATATTCTATCGGGACAAATTCTTCCTTAATAAATTTCCAACCAAAAATATTTTCATAAAATTTTATTTCTCTTTTGCAATCTGATGATTGGATTTCAAAATATCCTACTGTATTCATGTTTTTTTTTATAAAGATTTAATATTACTCTGTCAAAAGTTTGTCGCGTCTGATAATGACCGCTGTTAACGGTTCGTTGTTTTTTTGGTTTATTGTCCTTACTTGTCGTTGTCAAACACTCACTTAATTATTATCAGTTATGTTGTCTGCTTAACTCCGTCTCTTATTGCTGATAAAAGTGTGTCAATATTTATGTCTTTTAGCGTTTTGAACTTAATGCAATAACCTGTTATATTTGCCTTGCCTATTTTTTTTCCATATGTTTTGGCTAAGTATGTCTTGTCATTGATGCCAAGTACATAGACAGAGATTCCGGTTTTGTTTGCACTGATACCAATTTGATAAAACTCTCTGGTTTTT
>DATMMV010000180.1:0-14406 GCA_035569635.1 Bacteroidia bacterium
ATGGCTTTTTCGGCCATAGGCCTGCCAAAGCCTAAAGCTATGAGAGCCAGTAACGCTTCTTCTCTGTTTTTATTGTAGGTTGGGCTCAGAATTTGGGAGATTCCGCCCTCGTGTTTTCCGAGCTTTCCTTTAAGGTCTACCACTATGCGTTGCGCTGTTTTTTCGCCAATGCCTTTGATGCTTTTGAGTAATGCAACATTAGCAGTGTTTACAGCTCCGGCAATTTCTGTTGAAGAGAGAGAAGAAAGCATCAGCATAGCACTTGCACCTCCAACACCCGATACGGAAATTAATTTTCTGAAAATATCGCGTTCGTCATGATCAGCAAAACCGTAAAAACGCGGATTATCATCGCGCACAAAAACCTGTTCAGTAAATAATTTGTACTCGGTATGATCTGCCATTTTAGAATAGGTATTAACCGAAATATTCAGTCCGTAACCAATGCCGTTTGCTTCTATAACTGCAAAGGCAGGGTTTTTTTCTATAACTTTTCCTCTTATAAAATCAATCATATGTGAATTTACGATTTACTCATTTTACAATTTGGTTATTTATTAAATTTTCAAATCGTCAATAACCAAATCGCCAATTTTATTATTTTTTATTTTGTGCGTCAACAACTGCAATGGTTACCATGTTTACAATTTCTCTTACAGAACTTCCTAATTGCAATACGTGTACAGGTTTTTTTAATCCCATTAAAATCGGGCCGATGGCTTCTGCTCCTCCCAGTTCCTGCATCATTTTGTAAGCGATGTTGGCCGAAGAAAGATTCGGGAATATGAGTGTGTTTACATCTTTGTCAACCAGGTTCGAAAAAGCGAATTCTTCTTTCAGTAAGCGGTTGTTAAGCGCAAAATTAGCCTGTAAATCACCGTCAACAATTAAACCGGGAAAATCTTTGTGCAGAATTTTTACCGCGTCCTGAACTTTGTTCGGCAATTCGCCTGGAGTAGAACCAAAGTTTGTATAAGAGAGCATGGCAATGCGCGGTGTAATATTAAATTGTTTTACTGTTTTTGCGGTGAGGGTTGTTATCTCAACTAATTCTTCGGCAGTCGGATCAACATTCATCGTGCAATCGGCAAAAAAGAAAGGCCCGCGTTTTGTAATAATCATATACAAACCCGCCAATCGTGAATGTCCCTCTGCAACACCGATGCACTGAATCGCGGGAACAACCGGAGCAGAATATTTTCTTGTTAATCCGGAAATCATTGCGTCGGCCGCGCCGGTTTCAACCATCATAGCTCCGAAATAATTTCGTTCGGTCATTTTACGACGGCAATCGTATTGCGTTAACCCTTTACGCTGGCGTTTTTTCCAGAGTATTTCAGCATAATCATTCCGTAAAGACTCGTTTTCGTTATCAAACGGATCGATGATCGGAATTTCATTTAAATCTAAATGATGCTCGGCAATGAGCTTGCTTATTTTTTCTTTGTTGCCCAACAAAATGGGTTTTGCAATTCCTTCATCACGGACCAATTGCGCGGCTTTTAAAATTTTGTAAGTATTTGCTTCGCCGAACACAACGCGCTTCGGATTGGTTTTAGCTTTATTTACCAACGAGCGCATTAAGCGGTTATCTTTTCCTAAGCGATTATCTAATTCTGTTTTGTAAGCTTCCCAATCGGTAATTTTTAATTGTGCAATTCCTGATTCCATCGCTGCTTTTGCAACTGCGGGAGATACGGTTGAAATCAATCGGTTGTCAATGGGTTTCGGAATAATATAATCGGCACCGAAACTTAAATTTTTAGAGCCATAAGCTAAATTTACGTAATCGGGCACGGCTTCTTTTGCCAGATCAGCAATAGCGCGCACTGCTGCCAATTTCATCTCTTCATTAATTCCCGTAGCGCGTACGTCTAATGCTCCGCGAAAAATGAACGGAAAACCTAAAACGTTATTCACCTGGTTAGGATTATCGCTGCGCCCTGTTGCAACAATGATATCTTGCCTTGCAGCCATCGCTTCCTCGTAAGAAATTTCGGGAGTAGGATTTGCTAATGCGAACACGATACAATTAGGCGCCATGCTTTTAACCATTTCCTGGTTTAAAATATTTCCCTTTGATAATCCTACAAAAACATCAGTGCCTTTCATTGCTTCAGCCAAGGTTTTTACATCTTTACGATTGGTTGCAAAAAACCTTTTGTGTTCGTCAAGGTCGGTTCTGTCAGAGGTAATAACACCTTTGCTGTCAACCATCACAATATTTTCTTTCTTCACGCCAACAGCGATATAAAGTTTGGAGCAAGAAATTGCGGAGGCGCCGGCGCCATTAACAACGAGTTTCACTTCGCTTAATTTTTTTCCGGATATTTCTACGGCGTTGATTAATCCGGCTGAAGAAATAATTGCGGTTCCGTGCTGATCATCGTGCATCAGCGGAATATTTAATTCTTCTTTCAATCTTCTTTCAATTTCAAAACACTCGGGTGATTTTATGTCTTCTAAATTTATTCCGCCAAAAGTGCAGGCAATATTTTTTACTGTATTTACAAACTCATCCACATTTTTTGTGTCAACTTCAATATCGAAGACATCGATGTCGGCAAAAATTTTAAAAAGTAAACCTTTTCCTTCCATTACCGGTTTTCCTGCAAGTGCACCGATATCACCCAAACCAAGTACGGCAGTTCCGTTAGAAATTACAGCAACTAAATTCCCTTTTGCGGTGTATTTGTAAGCATCTTCCGGATTTTTTTCAATTTCCAGACAAGGTTCTGCAACACCGGGCGAGTAGGCCAGAGTTAAGTCGCGCTGGGTTGAATAAGGTTTGGTAGGTACTACTTCAATTTTTCCCGGGCGGCCCTGCGAGTGGTAGTCAAGGGCATCCTGTTTGCGAAAATGTTCCATAATTGTAATTTTTTGGGGAAGGCGAATATAGTAAACTATTTAGGAAATTTGGCAATCAAAAAGGGGTATTTTATATTGAGAAAAGTGAAGAAAAAACGCACCAAAAAACGGTTTAGCGCTAAGCCTTAAGCAGATGATGGGTTTTTTGCAGGAATTCTTCAGAAAATAAGTAACCTGAGATTTGCAGAAAAAGCCACGGAATTTCAGAAACTGAGTTATTGCTTTTGATTAAAAAATGGATTTTTTTGTTAAAATACTTGTTTTTTTACCGATTTTTATGACTTTTAATCTACTTTATGTCAAAAATAAAGAAAATTATAAACCTAATTAATTACTGTCGGAAAATTTGTAGCCAACACCTCGTATGGAGTGAAAAAAGACAGGCTCTTTCGGGTTTTTTTCAAAAATCTTACGAAAATTTAAAATGTAATTATCGATGGTGCGTGCCGAAGGATTTTCATCAGGCCCCCAAAGTTTTTCCAGAATTTCATCGCGAGATACAACTTCATTAACACGGTTTGTAAGAATTTTCAATAACTGGCATTCGCGTTGCGAGAGCGTTTCAATAATTTTTTGATCGGATTTTATTTCGAACGAACGAAAATTTATTTCAAATGTATCAAATGAAAAAATATCACTTTGCAGTTCAGGAGCTCTCTTCAACAGATTTTTCACTCTTAAAATCAACTCCTCCAGGTTAAAAGGTTTGGGCAAATAATCATCCGCCAGTTTGAGTCCTTGTATGCGATTGGCGCTGTCCGATAGCGCGGTAAGAAAAAGTATTGGTGTGCTGGGGTGTTGCTGTTTAATTAACTTACAGGCTTCAAAACCATCTGTGCCCGGCAACATAATGTCTAAAATAACCAGATCGAAAACCTGTTTCTTTGTCAGTGCCACTGCATCGGCCCCGTTATCCGAAGTTGTAACCGAATAACCCTCTAATTCGAGATTCATTTTAACGGCATAACGGATATGCTCTTCATCTTCGGCTAAAAGAATTTTTTTCATAACAGCCTCAAAGATATTAAAACCCTCCTTAAAGCCGAATTTTTACCGCTTGTCCAAAGCAAACAATGCCCCCGAAAAAATTAGTCTAAAAATCTCTTAAATTATATTGTTAACCGGTTTTTTTTTCATAAAATTGCAATAACATAAACTAAAAACTCATGAAAAAACATTTACTGACTTTTGGCTGTTCAACCTTGCTTGTAGCGGGTTCTATGGCGCAAACATTAAAGATGCAGCCGAAGCCTGCTGAATCTGCGGGACAAGCTCCGCAACAACACACAGCTACAAATACTACCCGTTGCGGCACTCAAACTCCATCTTACCAATGGGATGCTGCATTTAACGCGCAGGTAGAAAAATATAAGCAAGACCTGTTAACAGGTAAAGCTTCGGCCGTTAACTATACTATTGCCGTAATTGTGCACGTGGTACATGATAATGAAACAAAAGGTGGCGCCACTTCTTATAATCTTTCTCAGGCGCAGATTAACTCTCAGATAGCAGTATTAAATGCTGACTATAGCGGAACCGGATTAAACGCAAACACTTATCCTGCAACTGCTTTCCAGGGATTTTGTTCAGCAGCAACAAACAGCGTTTCCGCATCAAGTATTGACGGAAGCGGACGTGTGGCTATTGCAAATACAGGCATTACTTTTTGTCTGGCCACAAAAGATCCCAACGGAGTTACTTTAACAGAACCGGGTATTGACCGTATTGACAGAAATACAAAAGGATGGACGGCTCCTCCTTATGCTCAGGCGTATTGCGATGCAACTATTAAACCGGGTTCTATCTGGAACCCTACTAAATATTTTAACGTGTGGGCACTTAATTTAGGTGGCGGCCTTTTAGGTTATGCTACTTTCCCTGCAGCATCCGGTTTAACAGGAATACCAGGCAGCACCGGAACTGCAACCACAGATGGTGTTGTTATCTTAGGTTCTGCTTTCGGTAACACAGGTTATCAATCTATTTCTGCATATAACAAAGGAAGAAGCTGTTCACACGAAACAGGCCACTGGTTAGGTTTACGTCACATTTGGGGCGATGGTGGTGCTCAATGTGCTGCTGATGACTATTGTAACGATACCCCTCCTCAAATGGGACAAAACAACAGCCCTCCCGGTGCTGATTACGGTTGCCCTACTTATCCTTCTCAGGCCGCTTCCTGTACATTTGGCGGACAAACAAACACTAATGGTGATATGTTTATGAACTTTATGGATTATACTGATGACGCTTGTATGTATATGTTTACAAACGACCAAAAAGCGCGTATGATGACAGCTATGGCTAACGCCACTTACCGTTCACCATTACCCGGTAACGCAGTTACACTTTGTAATGTTACGGTTGTAACGCCGGTCGCAAGTTTCACGCACCCTTCTTCTATTTGTGCTACTCAAAACGCGCAGTTTACGGATGCTTCTACAGGCCCTCCTACCAGTTGGGCATGGAGTGTTAACCCTACCGCGGGTGTGGTAATCACTACTGCAACATCACAAAACCCTACTATTAATTTCCCTGCTGCAGGAACTTACACGGTTTCTTTAACTGCAACTAACGGCCAGGGAAGTAACGGTACTTCACAAGTTGTAACGGTATCATCATGTACTACTTCTTCTTGCGATACTCTATCCAACATCGGAAATACGGATACATTAACTTCTTACCTGTCGAGCAACGGTGGTTATTTTATAGGTACAAACGGGTATCACTTTACCGGCCTTGGTGAAGGGTATAAAAAAACACAATTCCCCGTTAACATTACAAATGTAAAAGGTGGTATCATTTTGTTTTACAAAAACGGCGTAAAAGGTACTAAAGGTACAAGCACCATTACTTTAAGCATGGTAAACAGCGCAACCGGCCCGGGCACTACAGTACTTGCTTCACAAACATTTGCTATCAATACAGCAACTGCAACACCTGCTGTGCAACGTGTAGATTATGCGGGAAATCCTGCTCTTCAGTTTGCCTCTCCTATAATTATACCTTACGTAGCCATGTTTACAACTCCCGGCTCTTTAGCAGCTGACTTTTACCTTACTTTAAGTACTCCTGCTGCAACTACAGATACTATTGCTGTGTTATCAGGACGTGCGGGGCACAATGCGACCAATACAGGTTGGGTATTATATAATAGCAGTTGGTTAGACCTTGGTACGGGTGCCGGTAAAAATTACTCAATAGGATTAATTCCGATTGCCTGCCCTACAGCCGGTATTCAGGATAATACCTATTTGGGCCATAATATTAACTTGTTCCCTAACCCGAGCAACGGTTTATTTAACTTTGCAGTTGCCCTTAACCACGCTACTAATTTAAATTTTGCAGTGGTTAATACACTTGGACAAACTGTATTTACGAGGACTGAGAACAATTTTACAAACGGTGTTCTTACCTACGATTTGTCGGGCTTTGCTAAAGGTGTGTACTTTGTACATATTACGGATAGCGAAAACAACAAAACCGTTAAAAAGATTATCATCGAGTAATTTGTTTGTGTTTTATTTTAAAACCCCTGCATTTCTGCGGGGGTTTTTATTTTAATCCTACTGAGGTTTTTTTATATTGTTTAAAGCAATACCTTTGTATTGAAATTTAAAAACCCAGCTATGAAAACCGCGATAAAATTTATTTTTACTTTAAGCATTGTATTTACTTCTGCTTTTTTTACTTCTTGTAAGAACGGGGAAGAAAAAGAACCGAACCCTTTAGCCGACAGTCTGAAAGGAGATAATAATAACCTGAAAGGCGAATTAAGCGAAAAGGAAGTTGCCCTACAGGAATTTGTAAACTCATTTAACGAGATACAGGCAAACCTCGACGCCATAAAAGAAAAAGAGAAAATTGTTAATGCAAGCGCTTCGGGCGGAGATGTAAAAAGTAAGGAAGAGCAAATTAAGCAGGATATCCAGAGCATTTATGAATTAATGGCTAAAAACAAATCGCGTGTTTCTTCCTTAAATAAAAAATTGAAAACAGCCAATACAAAAATAGACGGCCTTGAAAAAATGATTGCCACACTGGAGGCTCAGTTAAACGAAAAGGATGTTCAGATAGGTGAACTTAGGAATAAGATTGAACAATTGAATATCGAGTTAAGTAATCTTACTGTCAATTACGAAAGCCTTGAACAGGAAAACCAGGTGAAAACAGAAAAACTGAACCTTGCTTATTATGTATTAGGCACGGCAAAAGAATTAAAGGAAAAAGGAATTACCACTAAAGAAGGTGGTTTTGTAGGAATCGGGAAAACAACTGAAATTAAAAAGGATTTTAACCGGGATTATTTTACCAAAATTGATGTAAGCCAGACAACAGTAATACCTATCGGTGCAAAAAAAATAAAAATACTTTCAACCCACCCGAGCAGTTCGTATAAACTGGTTGGCCAAAAACCGGTTGAGAAACTTGAAATTACCAATGCTGAAGATTTTTGGAGCGTATCCAAATACCTGGTAATTGTTATTGAATAATTTTGTTGAAACAAAAAAATCGGTCCCGCCTTTTGGCGGGACTTTTTTTATTTTTGAAGTATGGCTACGGCTCAAATAAATCCGGTAACACTATCCAATCAAAACCTTGCGGGCGCTACCGCTTTACCGCGCGTGATTTCTTGCAACGTACCCGTTTTTATTTTATTAGTAAGCGCTTGTGTTTTAGTTCTGTTTGTTTACCTGTTGTATTATAAAAAAACATTTCAGCTTATAAAGGGTGTTTTCAGTTACGGCTCTTCAAGGCAATTACAACGCGAGGGATATTCCTTTTTTAAATTTTTTTCTTTGTCGCTTACTACCGTTTACATTATTTGCGCGGCTGTTTTCTTTTGTTATTTAAATGAACGCGGGGGCTGGATAACTTTGTCAAACAGCCGGTGGATATTACCCTTCAGTGTATTTTTTCTGGCGGCGGTTCTTCTCATTAAAAAATTTTCTTCTTCGGTACTCTCACTCTTTTTAAAAAACCAAAAAGCGCTTAATGATTACTTTTTTCAATACTCCTTCAGTGTAAAAACCGAAGGATTATTTTTATTACCCCTCTGTCTTTTGCTGTATTATTCGGCCATACCGCCAATCTGCCTGATTATAGTAGGTTTGGTGATTCCGGTACTGGTTTTCCTGTTAAGAATAGCCCGTGCGCTCCTATGGGGAGGGGCCGAATACGGGTTTTCGGTATTTCATATAGTTTTGTATCTTTGCACCGTTGAAATTATACCATTAGCCGTATTTATAAAGGTACTGGCAGCCGGTTGGTTGCGATTCGGCTAAAAAAAATGAACTTATGGCAGTAAAGCGATCAACGGCAAAAAATAAAAAATCTGCTTCCAAAGCAGGAAAATCGGGTAAAAAAACCAAGGTTTCTGCTCGGAAAAAACCTCAGAAAAAAAATAAACCGGTTAAGCCTGCAAAGAAGAAGGGAGTTAAACCCGCTTCGCGCCCCGCAAAAAAAACCAAGGCTCATCATCCGGTAAAAAAAGCAACTCCTGCAAAAAAACAAGTTAAAGAAAAAGTAGCGGTAGTTAAACCTGAGCGTGTAAAAGAAGCGAAAATTGTTATTCCTCCTACACCACCTTCCTTGGTTTACCCGGACGACAAAGCTTTAAAATTAAGAGTAAAAACTATTTTAGTTTCTCAGCCGAAACCTGAAAACGAAAAATCTCCGTATTTAGAACTCGCGCGCAGATCAAATGTAAAAATAGATTTCAGGCATTTTATTAAAGTGGAAGGGATGACCACTAAAGAATTCCGCCAGCAACGTATTAACCTTACCGAGCATAACGCGGTTATTCTTACCAGCCGCAATGCCATAGATCATTTTTTCCGTATTTGCGGAGAGATGCGTTATAATGTACCCGAAACAACAAAATATTTTTGCCTGAACGAAGCAACAGCTTATTATCTTCAAAAATATATCCAGTACCGCAAGCGCAAAATATTTTTTGGTAATGGTTCTATTGCGGATTTAGCGGAAGCTTTACGGAAAAACAAAGAAGAACATTTTTTATTGCCGGTTGCCGACGTACACCGCGAAGAAAAAATCATTGATATTCTCGACCTGTTAAAGCTTAATTATAAAAAAGCTATTATTTACCGTACTGTTAGCGCCGATTTAAGCGATTTTAAAGGCAAGCTGGATTACGATGTAGTAGTGTTTTTTACACCCGCAGGCATACGTTCTTTATTTGTGAATTTCCCCGGCTTTAAACAAGGTGATTTACGTATTGCGGCTTTCGGCGCCGCTACTGCAAAAGCGGTGCGCGAACACGGGTTGCGCCTGGATATCGCGGCTCCTAATCCGCAAACTCCTTCTATGACCATGGCTTTGGAGAGTTATATCCGCGAAGTAAATAAACGATAAAACGTTTTGCCACGCTTTACATTTAAAAAAACCGAAAGACTCTCAAGCCTTAAAGCCATTGAAGATTTATATCAAAACGGTACTTCTTTTAATTCCTCTAATTTTAAATTCATTTTTAAAGCAAATAATCAGGAACAACCATCTCCCTGCCAGGTAGTTTTTTCGGCACCTAAAAAAAGTTTTAAAAGGGCGGTTGACCGCAATCTTATCAAGCGCCGGATGCGTGAATCGTACCGGGTAAATAAACAATTTTTGTATGAGCATCTTATGGAGAAGCAAAAAAACCTGCATCTTCTTATTATATACACAGCTAAAGAAATTGCTTCTTTTGAAGACATAAATAACAGCCTTGTAAAAGCAATCAAAACACTGGTTCAGAAAACAAGCAATTAATTTAAAAGCGTACCTTTACCTAAAGAATTTTACCATGCTCAAAAACCGAAAAAAACTTTTTTTGCTGGCATTGCCGCTACTACTTTCCGTAACTGTATTTATTACAGCCTTTACCGAGGATTTATTTGAGATAAGTAAAAACTTAGATGTTTTTTCTTCGATGTACCGCGAACTGAATTTGTATTACGTTGATGAAACAAAACCGGGGCAATTAATTAAAACCGCTTCTGATGCGATGTTGCAATCGCTCGATCCCTATACCGAATACTATACCGAATCTGAAATTGAAGATTATAAAATTATTACTACCGGACAATATGGCGGCATAGGAGCCTCGGTACGTGAAATTGCCGACAAAGTTTTAATTTCTGAAGTGTACGAAGCTTCGCCTGCGGCGAAAGCAGGAATAAAAACGGGCGATATGATTACGGAAATAAACGGTACCGCTGTTAAGGGAAAAAGCCCGGATGATATCAGTCGTTTAATGAAAGGGCAGGCGGGGACACCCATAAAATTAAAAATTGAAAGGCTCGGTGAAACAAAACTTCTCGACTTTAATATTGTTCGTGAAGAAATTCGTGTAAAAGATGTGCCGTACTACGGAATGCTTAATAAAGAAACGGGTTATATTAAGTTAACGGGTTTCACCCAGGATGCTGCGAAAGAAGTACGCGAAGCATATATGAAACTGAAAAATGAAAACAGTTGCAAATCTTTAGTGCTTGATTTGCGCGAAAACCCGGGCGGATTATTATACCAGGCTGTTGACATAGTAAACTTTTTTGTGGAAAAAGGAATTGATATCTGCGTAACAAAAGGCCGTGTGAAGGATTGGGAGCAAACTTATAAAGCTGTGAACCCCCCACTTGATTTAACGATGCCTTTGATTGTTCTCGTAGATAGAAATTCTGCCTCTGCGGCTGAGGTTGTTTCGGGTTCTTTGCAGGATCTGGATCGCGCGGTTGTAATCGGCCAACGCACTTACGGCAAAGGATTGGTGCAACAAACAAAACCTCTTACTTATAATGCGCAATTAAAATTAACAGTTGCAAAATATTATATTCCCAGCGGACGTTGTATCCAGGCGCTTGATTACAGTCACAGAAATGAAGACGGAAGTGTTGACCACGTAAGTGATTCACTTATTACCGCGTTTAAAACACGCAACGGGCGTATCGTATATGACGGCGCCGGGATTTTACCCGATGTGCAAACCGAACCGCAAAACATGAGTGATATTACTTACGCGCTTGCCGGCAAAAATTTTATTTTTGATTTTGCCACTTTGTATGTTATTAAACATCCTGCCCTGAATGTTCAACCAAAAGATTTTATTTTAACGGATAAGGAATACGAAGAATTTGTAAGTCATTTGGCGGGTAAGGATTATACATATAAAACCAATAGCGAAGAGGCGCTTGTTGTTTTGAAAAAAACTGCGGAGGAGGATAAATATTTCGCTGATATAGAAAACGAATTTAAATTGCTTGAAAAAAAATTATTAGACCGTAAAAAGGACGACCTTCAGAAATTTAAAGCCGAAGTGAAACATATGATTGAAGATGAAATTCTTTCCCGCTATTTTTATTTAAAAGGAAGGATTGAATCTTCTTTAAGATATGATAATGATGTTATCGAGGCAATCGCCCTGTTAAATAAGGCAGATAAAATGAAGGCGATGCTCACTACCATTGAAAAGCCGAAAAAACCATTTAACGCCAATAAGAAATTTTAAAAAGGAATGAGTAATGGAATTTAAGGACAAAAAACTTCCATTTATTTTCCTGGTAATTTTTTTTCTTGTTTTAATCTGGTCGGCAATAAACCCTAAAGAATATTTTACCTGGGGTTTAGAAATTTTCCCTGCCTTTATAGCCTTATTCGTTTTAATTTTTACATTTAAAAAATTCAAACTCACTAATCTTACTTACACTTTAATTTTAATTCACAGCAGTATTTTAATGGTGGGCGGGCATTATACTTATGCAGAGGTACCTTTGTTTGACTGGCTTAAAGAAGCGTTGCATCAAAGCCGCAATAACTATGATAAAGTAGGGCATTTTGCACAGGGATTTGTTCCAGCAATAATTATAAGGGAGGTTTTCATTAGGAAAAATATTATCAATTCAAAAGCGTGGCGTAATTTTCTAACAGTGTGCACTTGTATGGCGATCAGTGTTTGCTACGAATTTACAGAATGGGTTGTGGCGGAAGCAAGCGGACAATCGGCAGAGGCTTTTTTAGGAACTCAGGGTTATGTTTGGGATACGCAAAGCGATATGTTATATGCAATCATTGGTGCAATTTGCGCTTTACTTTTGTTAAGTAAGGCGCATAATAAGCAATTGAAGGTATTTGTTTAAATTAGCAGGGTTGAAAACAGGCTTATTTTTTGGTTCGTTTAATCCAATACATGTGGGCCACATGGTACTGGCAAACTATATGCTTGCTTATACCGGGTTGGATGAAATTTGGTTTGTCGTTTCACCACATAATCCTTTAAAAGAAAAATCAAGTTTACTTGCACAAAATCACCGGTTGCAAATGGTGCGCCTTGCTGTTGAAGACCATCCTAAGATGAAAGCTAATAATATTGAGTTTAAATTATCACAACCCTCATATACCATTAATACGCTTACGCATTTAAAAGAAAAATATGCTAAAAAGGATTTTGCTTTAATATTGGGAATGGATAACCTGCAAACCTTTGATAAATGGAAAAACTACGTGCAGATTTTAAAGAATCATGATTTGTACGTTTACCCGCGATTAAATTGCACAGGAGAAAAATTTAAAGACCACCAGAGAGTACGCATCACGGAAGCGCCGGTGATTGAAATTTCTTCTTCATTTATCCGTGCTTCTGTTGCTGATAAAAAAGATGTAAGTTGTTTTATGCCGGAGAAAGTTGCCACTTACCTGAAAGAAATGAATTTTTATAGAAAATAAAGCCACAGATTGTACAGATTTCACTGATGTATTATCTGCGAAATCCGCGTAATCTATTGCAAAACATCGGGAGAATATGACAAAATCAGAAGAAATAATAAAAAACAAAATGTACGCCAACGACGAGTTCAGCAAATGGCTCGGCATTGAAATAATAAAAACAGGCGAGGGCTCCTGCGAATTGAAAATGAAAGTCCGCGAAGAAATGACCAATGGTTTTAAAATTGCTCATGGCGGAATTACTTATTCTTTGGCCGACAGCGCTTTGGCTTTTGCCTCCAACTCGCACGGAAGGCAAGCGGTTTCTGTTGAAACGTCTATTTCACACACCTATAAAGTTGTAGCCGGTGATATTTTAACTGCGATTGCCGAAGAACAACACCGTTCGGATAAAATCGGTGTTTATCAGATTAAAGTGACCAACCGGGAAGATAAAATCGTTGCTATTTTTAAAGGAGTGGTTTACCGTACGCAGAAAGATTGGTAGATTGGAAGGTATGAGATGAGAAATACAAGAGACGAGAAGTTTTTTGTATTGGGTTTTGAAAAATACTTTCATCTCGAGCGAAGTCGGGATGCGAAGAGAAATTTCAAGGACCTCGACTCCGATCAGTCTGACAATATTATTTGAGGCTCAAAATTTCCTCAACAAATTTTCTTTCATTACTCAAACGAGGCACCTTAAATTGCCCTCCTAATTTATTTTTACTGTTAAGCCATTTGTAAAAAGTTCCTTTCTCAACACTCCGCACTACAGGAAATTTTAAAACATAATCGTTATAACGCTTGGCTTCATAATCGGAATTTAATTGTTTAAGAGTTTTGTCGAGTATATCTGCGAAGTATTCGAGATTGTTCGGTAATTTTTCAAATTCAATAACCCACTCATGGGTTCCGTTTTTTTCTCCCATAAAAACAGGTGCGGCAGTGTATTCGTTAATAAGCGCGTGTGTTTTTTCGCAGGCAGTTTTAAGGGCTAACTCTGCGTTGTGTATCATTAACTCTTCGCCGAATACATTTATAAAATGTTTTGTGCGCCCGGTAATAATGAAACGATAAGGATTCGTATTGGTAAACTGAACGGTATCGCCTAAACGGTAACGCCATAAACCGGCGTTGGTGGAAATCAGCAGTTCATAAACAGTGTTTATGTTTATTTCGGAGATATTGTATATGCGCGGATTTTCCGAATGTAAATCATCCACCGGAATAAATTCGTAATACACACCATAATCCAGCATCAGCAGCATGTCTTTACTTTTTACCTGGTCCTGTAATCCGAAAAAACCTTCGGAGGCATTGTATACCTGCATGTACTGAATATTTTCGTTATCAAATATTTTTTTAAACTGGTCTTCGTAAGGAGTGAAACTTACCCCGCCGTGAAAATACAATTCCAGGTTGGGCCACACTTCTTTGATGGAACTTACTTTTTTATTTTCTAGAACATGGCGCAAAAGTATCAGCATCCATGAAGGAACGCCGGCTAAACTGGTAACATTTTCGTTCATGGTGGCCTGCGCCATTTTTTCTAATTTCTCCTCCCATTTATCCAATAATGCAATTTCAATATCGGGTAAACGAAAATACTCGGCCCACATAGGCAAATTTTGCATGACGATGGCGCTTACATCACCGTTCAGCGATTCGTGGTTGCCGAATAAATCGGTTTGACTACTACCGCCCAGCGCTAAATTTTTTCCGGTAAATAATTGTGTTTCGGGATTGTTTACGCAATGCAAAGTAACCATATCGCGCCCGCCGTTGTAATGGCAGCCGTCTAAACTTTCTTTGCTTACGGGCAGGTATTTACTTTTATCG
>DATMMV010000181.1:0-27945 GCA_035569635.1 Bacteroidia bacterium
ACCGCCAACAGGGCTTAGTTCAACTAATGGAAGCCCCGTTACCGCAACACCCGGTGCAACTACTTCTTATACTGTTTCAGGAACAAATGCTAATGGTTGTATCAATACAGCTACAACAACAGTTGTGGTTAACTCTACTCCCACCATTACTGTAAACAATGGTACAACCTGTAATGGCGGTTCAGTAACATTAACGGCCAATGGTGCATCAACTTATTCATGGAGCCCGGGCACAGGATTAAGTGCCACCACCGGGGCAAGTGTAAATGCAAGCCCTCCGTCAACCACAAATTATACAATTACAGGAACAGATATTAACGGCTGTATAAACACTGGAACAACAAGTGTTACCGTTGTTACAAATCCAACGCTTACTGTAAACACCGCGACTATTTGTGCAGGACAACAAACAGCAACATTAACAGTTAACGGAGCAACAACTTATGCATGGACACCCGGAACCGGTCTAAGCGGAACAACGGGAAGCACTGTAACAGGAACACCCGCAACAACTACTGTTTATACAATTACGGGAACAGCAGGAACCTGTACCGCAGTTACCACAACAACAATTACGGTTAATGCGCCACCGGTTGTTACAGTTAACAGTTCTACTATTTGTGTCGGACAACAAACTGCTACCCTTACAGCTAACGGTGCATCAACATACATTTGGAATCCCGGGACTGGTTTAAGTTCCACCAATGGAAGCCCTGTTACCGGCACACCTGCGGCAACGACTGCATACACAGTAACAGGTACTGATTTAAACGGATGTACCGGCACCGCAACATCAACTATAACTGTAAATCCTGTTCCTACGATAACAGTAAACAACGGTTTAATATGTAACGGCGGCACGCTTGCTTTAAATGCTAATGGCGCTTCAACTTACACGTGGAGTCCCGGTACAGGACTGAGTTCAACAAACGGGGCAAGTGTAAATGCCAATCCAACAACAACAACACAATACACAGTTGTTGGTACAAACGCAAACGGTTGTATCAGTTCAAGCACAACAACAGTTACTGTTGTAAATAATCCAACGGTAACGGTTACTTCATCTACTATTTGTGTCGGGCAACAAACCGCAACACTTACTGCAAATGGTGCTACAACGTATAACTGGACACCTGCTACAGGCCTTAGCGGAACTACAGGCGCTACTGTAACGGGAACCCCTGCAACAACAACTGCTTATACGATTACCGGAACTGTGGGGACCTGTACAACAACGGGAACAGCAACAATTACTGTAAACCCTTTACCGGTTATTATTGTTAATACGGCAACCATTTGTGTAGGACAACAAACAGCAACACTTACTGCAAACGGTGCAACGACTTATACATGGATTCCCGGAACGGGATTAAGTTCAACAAACGGAAGTCCGGTTACCTCAACCGCTGCGGCAACAACTGCATATACAGTTGCAGGTACGAATGCAAACGGATGTATTAACGCAGCAACAACAACCGTAACGGTAAATCCTTTACCAAACGTAACAGTTAACAGCGGTTTAATTTGTTTAGGCTCCACTATAGCCTTAAATGCCAATGGCGCTGCAACTTATGCGTGGGCTCCTCCCGCAGGCTTAAGCGCAACAACCGGAGCAAGTGTTAATGCCAACCCTATTGTAACAACTGTTTATACTGTTACCGGAACGGATGCCAACGGATGTATTAGTTCTGCACCTTCAACCGTTACAGTTGTAAGTAATCCCACTGTAACCGTAAACTCAGCAACAATTTGTTTGGGACAACAAACTGCAACGTTAACAGCTAACGGAGCAACAACATATAACTGGGCACCTGCAACGGGATTGAGCGGAACAACAGGAAATACCGTAACAGGCACTCCGGCAACCACAACCGCTTACACAATTACCGGAACCGTGGGAACCTGTACCGCTATAGGTACAGCAACCATTACTGTAAATCCATTACCAAATATTACTGCTGCAAGTAACAGCCCTGTTTGCGTAACTCATACTTTAAATTTAACATCAACCAATGGCGTTAACTATAGCTGGAACGGCCCTAATACTTTTTCATCATCGGTACAAAACCCGAGCATTCCGGGTGTTACCATGTTAGCTGCAGGTGTGTATACAGTTACCGGTATCGACGCAAATAATTGTGTGAATACAGCGACAGTAAGTGTAATTATTAATCCGTTACCCGTTGTTACAGCTACGGGTGCTACTGTATGTACAAACGGGACAATAAATCTTAGTTGTACACCAAACGGCGCAAGCAATTATTCTTGGGCGGGCCCATTAGCTTATGGATCTAATATTCAAAACCCTACTATCCCCAATGCAAACGCGGGTATGGCCGGTAGTTATGTAGTTACCGTTACCGACGGAAACGGTTGCGTTGGCGCAAACGTGGCGCAGGTTGTTGTAAATCCTTTACCGGTTGTTACCTCTAACTCCGGAACGATTTGCGGCGGACAGACATCTGCAACATTAACAGCAACCGGAGCAAACACGTATGCATGGACACCTGTAACAGGATTAAGTTCGGGTAACGGCGCTGTTGTAATTGCCAATCCTAATGCCACCACCAATTATACCGTTACAGGAACAGATATTAACGGTTGTAAGAATACAGCCTCTGTAACTGTAACTGTAAACACACCTCCTGCTGTAACACTCAATCAGAATTACTCGGGATGCGCTCCGGTTTGTATAACATTCAGCAATACTGCGAGCGGTACCGGAAATTGCAACTGGAATTTTGGCGACGGAAGCATGAGTCAAAGTTGTAACCCCAATCATTGTTTTACGGGCAAAGGAACTTATACTGTAACTCTTACTTTAACCGATAATAACGGATGTATAAATTCCGCCACATCTTCGGTTAATGTATATCCTGTACCACATGCAGATTTTAATGCCACACCGCAACCAACAACTGTTTTAGAATCTTCTATTTCATTTCACGATGCCTCAACGGGTGCAGTCATCGGTTCATGGGGATGGACATTCGGCGATTTTAACAACAATACGTCAACAATACAAAACCCTGTTCACCTGTACGGTGATACCGGTTCTTATATGGTCCATTTAGTAGTTATTTCCGATCATGGTTGCAGGGATTCTACTATTAAAATCATCCGCATTGATGACGATTACGCGCTCTATGTTCCCAATGCTTTCTCACCTAATTCTGACGGAGTAAATGATACTTTCTTCGCAAAAGGCTTCGGGGTGAAGGAATTTAAAATGTACATCTTTGATCGTTGGGGCGAACAAATATTCTTTTCAGACGACATTAATAAAGCATGGGACGGAAGATTCCAGGGAAAAAGTGATGAGATTGTACAGGAAGATGTATACGTTTGGAAAATTGAAGCTAAAAATATTAAAGGAGAAAAAAAGCATTTAGCCGGAACGGTTAGCCTGATAAAATAATTTTTCTGAATCTTGCCAAAATAAAAAGCGGTCCGAAAAAGGCCGCTTTTTTATTTTTTATCAACCGGGAAAAAGCCTTTTTCAATTAGGGAATCCGTAGTTCATATACCTGATTTTCAAGCGGGTTAATGGTGTACATATTTGCAGCAAATTTATGCGGCAATTAGCCTAAAAAATACTATTTTTGAACCTTTACGCATCCCGCCCGAACGGGATTTAACTTAGGTAAAATATGAAGCCGACCGATTTTAAAAACCCCGAATATTTTCATAAAGTAGTAGATTGTCAGCACGCGTGCCCCGCGCATACACCTGTACCTGAGTATATCCGCTTAATCGCGGCCGGTGATTATACGGGCGCTTATATGATTAACTGGGACTCGAACGTATTTCCCGGAGTGTTAGGAAGAACCTGTGACCGCCCCTGCGAACCTGCATGTCGTCGCGGTCGGGTGGAAGAAGAACCCGTTGCTATTTGTCGTTTAAAGCGCGTTGCTGCCGATAACAAAAATGCCGACGACGTAAAAGCATTAATGCCAAAAGGCCCCTTTAAACCTAACGGAAAAAAAGTTGCTCTTGTCGGTGCAGGCCCTGCTTCATTAACTGTTGCACGTGACCTTGCTCCTATCGGATATGAAATACATTTGTTTGATGAATTAGCTGCAGGGGGTGGTTTCATGCGAAGCCAGATTCCTTCTTTTCGTTTACCTGAGCAAGTACTGAATGATGAGGTAAATTATATTTTAGATTTAGGCATTCACAAACATTTCAATCACTACGTAAGAAGTTTAAAAGAATTATTGAACCAGGATTACGACGCAGTATTCGTTGGTTCGGGCGCTCCCTTAGGAAGAGATTTACCGGATTTACCGGGACGTAAAGAAGGAGATGCAAATATTCATATTGGTATTAACTGGTTGGCAAGTGTTGCTTTTGAGCATACCAAAAAAATAGGGAAAAAAGTTATTGTATTAGGTGGTGGTAACACCGCGATGGATTGCTGCCGTACTTCGCGTCGCCTGGGCGGAGAAGAAGTAAAAGTTATCGTGCGTTCTCCTTTTGCAGAAATGAAAGCATCTCCCTGGGAAAAAGAAGACGCCATTCACGAAGATATTCCAATCATAGATAATCACGTTCCTAAATCTTTCGTTGTAGAAAACGGAAAATTAAAAGGAATGATGTTTGAAAAAGTTCAGGCAGTTTACGAAAACGGAAAAAGAAAATTAGTCCCCGTTGGCGGGCAGGATGTTTTTTATGAAGCAGATGATGTGCTTTGCGCTATCGGACAGGAAAACGCTTTCCCCTGGATTGAGCGCGACTGCGGAATTGAATTTGATAAATGGAACATGCCGGTAGTAAACGAAACTACTTTCCAATCTACGAACAAAAAAGTTTTCTTCGGCGGTGACGCGGCATTCGGTCCAAAGAACGTAATTACTGCTGTAGCACATGGTCACCAGGCTGCAGTTTCTATTCACTTGCAAACTCTCGGACAAGATTTAATTGCCGACCGCCCCGCGCCTTACATCAATCTTATTCACATGAAAATGGGAATACACGAGTGGGGTTACGACAGCGAAGTAGAATCTGACGCACGTTATATCGTGCCGCAAGCCGATAAAAAATTAACGCTCAGCAACCGCATGAAAGAAGTGGAGTTGGGCTTTGATAAAATAACCGGCTTTAAAGAAGCGGAACGTTGTTTGAACTGCGATGTGCAAACTGTTTTCACCGAAAGTAAATGTATTGAGTGTGATGCGTGTATGGATATTTGTCCTACCTCTTGTATCACATTCACCGAAAATATTGAAGATGAAGCGGAGATGCGTAAACATTTAAAAGCGCCCGCTCATAATTTAACGCAAGACCTTTTAGTTTCTGACACTTTACCCGCAACAAAACGAGTGATGGTGAAAGATGAGAACGTTTGTTTGCATTGCGGCTTATGCGCAGAACGTTGCCCTACCTCGGCATGGGATATGCAGAAATTTTTCTATAACGTAACAAAAGCAGGTAAGATATGTCAGGAACCGGTTCTAAAGTAAACGACTTTGTTGTAAGGCTGGCCACCGTTAACGGTACGGGCTCGGCAAGTGCGAATTTCCTTTTCGCAAAATCAATTTTCAGAAGTGGTGTTTTTATGACACCTAAAAATATTTTCCCATCAAACATCCAGGGTTTGCCTACATGGTACGAAGTGCGCGTAAGCGAGAAAGGATATTTGGGAAGAAGAGAAGGAATTGATTTAATGGTGGCGATGAATCCGCAGAGCATGTTGCAGGATGTGAAGAATGTACGCCCGGGCGGTTACTTTTTTTACGACAGCACAAAACCATTGCATCCGCAATTTAAGCGGGATGATATAAACTACATCGGTGTTCCTTTAATGGAACTTTGTAATAAAGAATATACCGACGCGCGACAGAAGCAATTATTTAAAAACATTGTTTACGTGGGTGCACTTTCTGCTTTGCTAAGTATTGATTTTGATATTTTAGTTCAGCTGTTGGGCGAACAGTTTAAAGGAAAAGAAAAATTAATCGCGCCGAATATTAAAGCTTTGCAAATGGGTGTGGATTATATTCACGCACATTACAAATACCCCTTAGAGTTCCGTGTTGAGAAACGTGATCTTGTAAAAGATATGATTGTGGTGGATGGAAACAACGCTGTAGGATTAGGCGCTGTTTATGCCGGTGCCACAGTTTTGTCCTGGTACCCGATTACGCCTTCTACTTCGGTGGCTGAGGCATTTGCCGATTATTGTCACCAGTATCGTGTAGACAAAGATGGTAAAAATAATTTTGCTATTGTGCAGGCCGAAGATGAACTGGCTGCGATAGGAATGGTTATCGGTGCTTCGTGGAATGGTGCCCGTGCATTTACTTCTACCAGCGGGCCCGGAGTAAGTTTGATGAATGAATTTTTAGGGCTTGCGTATTATGCAGAAGTCCCTGCCGTATTAATTGATGTACAACGTACGGGTCCTTCAACAGGAATGCCTACACGCACGCAACAATCGGATGTGATGGAAGCAGCTTACGCTTCGCACGGAGATACTAAACATCTTTTGGTTTTTCCTTCAACACCGAAAGAATGTTTTGATATGACGGCCGATGCATTTGATCTGGCAGAGCAATTTCAAACGCCCGTGATTATGTTAACAGATTTGGATTTAGGAATGAACGATCACGTTTCTGAACCATTTGTTTGGGATGATAAAAGAAAATTCAAACGCGGAAAAGTGTTAACTGCCGAACAGCTTGAGAAGATGGATAAATTCGGAAGGTACTTAGATACAGACGGAGATGGAATTCCCTATCGTACTTATCCCGGCACTCACCCGACCAAAGGAGCATTCTTTACCCGCGGTTCTTCCCGCGATGAATACGCGGTTTATACTGAAGACAGCGCCGCTTACAAACGCAACGTTGACCGTTTGCTGAAAAAATTCAACACCGCGAAAGAAGTTATGCCTGCGCCGCATTTTTACCAGGATAAAAATAAATCGAAGAACGCGCTTATATTTTTCGGCACATCCACCTACTCAGCCGAAGAAGCAATGGATTTACTGAAAGACTCCGAAGGAGCAGGAGAAAAAGTTGTTTTGGATGCCATGCGCCTACGCTCTTTCCCTTTCGGTAAAGCGGTGGAAGAATTTATCGCCACGCACGACAAAGTTTTTGTGATTGAACAAAACCGCGACGGGCAGATGAGAAGTTTACTGATGATTGAATTAGGAATTCATCCCGAAAAATTAATTTCTATTTTAAATTACGACGGCTTACCGATTACAGCTGATTTTATTCAGAAACAAATTAAGAAAACATTAGTACCTGCAAAAACGGTCAGTGCTCAGTAGAAAGTGATTAGAATTTAATATTTAGAGTTTATTATATGACCTACATTCGCCCCACATTCCGCCACCCCGAATTGCCTAAAAATAAATTAGGTTATACGCTCAGCTATTACGAAGGAGCATTATCCACTTTATGCGCAGGTTGCGGGCATGATTCTATCAGCGCGGCCATTGTGCAATCCTGTTACGAGATGGATATACAACCGCACCGTGTTGCGAAACTTTCGGGTATTGGTTGCAGCAGTAAAACGCCTGCGTATTTTTTAAGTAACTCACATGGCTTTAACTCCGTGCACGGACGTATGCCTTCTGTTGCAACGGGCGCTTACATGGCTAACCGCGATTTAATTTATTTTGGTGTTAGCGGCGATGGAGATACTGCAAGTATTGGTATGGGGCAATTTGTACATGCCGTGCGCAGAAATTTAAAAATGGTTTACATAGTAATGAATAACGGTTGCTATGGTTTAACCAAAGGGCAAGACTCTGCTACTGCAGATATGGGCTCTAAAAGTAAAGCAGGTTCTGTAAACCCTTTTGAAAGTATTGACCTTGCCGGTTTGGCAATGGAACTGGGCGCAACATTTGTAGCACAAAGTTTCAGCGGTGATAAGCATCAGTTAACTCCGTTGATCAAAGCGGCCATTAACCATAATGGCTTTGCCTTTATAAATGTTATTTCTCCCTGTGTTACTTTTAATAATAACCCGGGCTCTACAAAAAGTTACGATTACGTGCGCCAGCACATGGAAACAACTGGCATGATGGATTTTGTACCCATTGCAGAAACCATTGAAACAAATTACAGCGAAGGCACGCACAAAGAAGTGAAAATGCACGACGGCTCTTTTATTACCTTAAACAAACTTGCCCAAAACTGGGATCCCACCAATAAAGTAAGCGCCATGAATGCCTTGCACGCCGCGCGCGCAAAAAGCGAAGTGCTGACCGGCTTATTATATTTTAACGCCGAAGGCAAAGATCTGCACCACGTACTCAACAGCAGCGCCCGCCCCATGAACACCCTCAGCGAAAAAGAACTCTGCCCCGGCAACGATAAACTGAAGGGGATTAATGAAGAGTTGATGTAGGGCTTGTGAGATTAGAATGGCTATGTCATATTACTAAGACAAAAACGGCTTACAAATTATTACTGACCTTGTTGTTGATTTATTCACAATCGAAGAGTTATGGACAAAACAACTCAAAAACTTATTTGTTTATAGGCACATATACAGGTGGAAAACCAGGTTTTGGAATTTTTATTTATGAGTTCAATTCAAAATCCGGAAAGCTAAAAAAAGTCAGCAACACCGAAAACATTATCAATCCCTCGTTCCTGACGGTTTCCCCAAACGGTTGCTTCTTATATGCATGCACTGACACGAAATTATCCAATGCGGGGAGTGTCACAGCATTCAAAATAGATAGTATTACCGGTAAATTATCGCTTATCAATAAACAGCCGAGCGGTGGTGAAAATCCTGTATACTTAACGGTTCACAAGAGCAATAAATTTATTGTGAACGGAAATTATAGCGGAGGAAATGTTTCTGTTTTTACAACCAACGAAGATGGTAGTATAAATCCCTATTCCCAGGTAATTCAATTTATGGACAGTAGTGTCAACAAAACACGACAGGAAAAGGCTCATATTCACTCAACTATTTTTTCACCGAAAAATGATTTCATGTTCTTCCCTGATCTTGGTTCTGACAAAATACGAGTATTCAAATTTGACACGACCGATGCCAAACCTCTCACATCAATTGATGATTATTTAGTTAATGCTGTTTCAGGAAGTGGACCGAGGCATTTTACGTTTCATCCCAATTCCAAATTTGCATATTGTATCGAAGAACTTAGCGGAATGGTTTCCGTATTTGCATATAATAACGGAAAGCTTGATTCCATTCAAAGAATATTTTCTTATTCTAAAACTCAGGATTCCTATGGAAGCGCTGACATTCATATTTCTCCTGATGGACTTTTCCTATATACTTCAAATCGATGGGTCGGAGAAAACACGATCACTATCTTTTCCATCGGCCAAAACAGCGGAAAACTTAAATTAATTGGACATCAACAAACATATGGTGACCATCCAAG
This sequence comes from Bacteroidia bacterium, assembly GCA_035569635.1. GTDB lineage: Bacteria > Bacteroidota > Bacteroidia > B-17B0 > Aurantibacillaceae > PALSA-968. The sequence continues at coordinate 9,386 of DATMMV010000181.1, forward strand.
AAATTTCACAATTGACCCAACAGGAAATTTTCTTTTAGTAGCAAACCAGGTTACAAATAATATTGTTGTTTTTAAAAGAAATATAAAGACAGGTTTATTGACTAAAACAGAAAACGAAATAAAAATACCAGGGCCTTCATGCTTACAGATGAGAAAATATGGCACCTAAATACAACTGTTAGCACGGGTTTGAATCCACGCATAAATTAAAACAAATGCACTTTTATAAAAAAACGACTCTTTGTTTTTTATTACCGGTAATCTTCAGCGGCAGCGGAGATATAGTACAGATCATGCAAGACCCGATGGTAGAGCAAAAAAAGGCAAGCTCGGGCAACCATTACACTATTATTTATAAGGGAGAGGCTACTACAAAATTTACTACCAAGCGCCCTGATAAAAAAGACAAAACTATTTTGTGTTGTATAGCTGCAGCTTTTACAAGGTTGGATGATGGTAAAGTAGATGGGGTTTATGCGATAGAGGGCAAAGTTTCTAATATAGAGTTTAGCAATTACCACCTGGGCGGCGGCATTTTATTAAATGATAAAGGCTGCGAGATATTTCCGATCAAACTCCAACCATCGTCCCCTGAGTCAAGTAAAATTTTTCCGTTGAGTCCTGAGTTACAGAAAAAAATAACAGAAGGTAAATATTCTTTCTTCCAGCAAATACAACTCATCGTAAATGGTAAGGCAGAAAAATTTAAAGACACACAATTGTTTCAACGCAGAGCCGTTGTAATTCTCAATGATAAAAAAGTCGCCATCATAGAATCCGCAGAGCCCATCACTCTCGCTGCTTTCAGTACTGATTTGGTTGAGCTCGGTGCTTACAATGCTCTCTACACAGACATGGGCGCCTGGGATGAGGGTTGGTACCGCACAGATAAAGGAATAAAAATAATCGGCACTTCAAAATCTCAAACCGAGAAACAGAGTAATTGGGTAGTGTTTGTGAAATAGTTTCAGCTGACTCACCCTCTTATCCCCCTCTATCAATAGAGAGGGACAAACAATTTTACAAAACGAAATCGTTATCCTGTTTATTTGTATTCTGTATTTCCCCTCTCTGCCGGCAGAGAGGGGACCGCTTCTTCTTACGCTATTGCGGAAGGAAGCAGGGGTGAATCCGCTACACGAAGTAATTACCCGGAAAAGAGTATATTTGAATATGAAGATAATCCAAAAAATCAGCCTTGGCTGCATACTGTTATTTACGGCTTGTGGTAATCCATCCCAAACAAAAACAGGTTCAAAAACAGAAGAGAAATCTTCGGGCAGTGCCATAGTAATCCTTCCGGATAATTTTTACAAAAAATTAAAAGGCAAAATGGGTGATGATATTTTTATTACGATTGACCTTATTCGGAGAAAAGATTCTACCAATAAAAAAAATGGCCTGGGCGGATATTACTACTACGATAAAATAGGCATGCCCTTAAGTCTTTACGGAGACATAAATGATTCGGGTAAATTTGAATTAAGAGAAGTAGATAAAAACGGCGAGAACACGGGGGTATTTCATGGAACATTCATTAGTGAAAACGAAATAAAAGGAACCTGGACCAATCCGAAAACAAAAAAACAATATCCCTTTAGTTTAACAGCCGAAGTTGCCAACAACACGCAATTTGATTTTTTTGAATTCTATAAGGAGAATTGCAAATACAGGGACAAAAATATGAAATCCGCAAAAAAAGACACACTTAGCTGGACCGACACTTTATGTTCGTCGGTAAGTGTTTCACTTATCAATTTAGCACATCTCGAAAACAAGGCCTGCAGTAAAATGAACAGCTACATCATGAATACCGTGATGAGCCTTAGCGGAGAAAAACCTTACAGCAGTATTAAAGAATTAACCGGCACCGTGGATGCACTTGAAGACGGAGAAATTCTGGATGCCGAATATGCCACACGTATTGTTTCAAATGAAAATAATGTGTTATGCATGAGTGTTTCCTATTGGGCGAACACAGGTGGCGCACACCCTAATGGGGTTTATTTCTTCCTGAATTTTGACACCCGAACCGGGGATACAATTTCTCTCTTAGATATTTTATTACCTGAAACAATTGATGAATTGGTGGTTCGTGCAAAAAAACAATTTATTAAAGAAAACGGCGACATAAAAAAAACAGGTTGGTTTTGGGATGAAGGGGAGTTTAAAATGCCACAAACTTTTTCCGTGAACAAAGGTGGTTTGTTATTTGTTTATCAAAACTATGAGGCCGGGCCTTACTCTATGGGAATGCCTCAATTTTTTATCCCCTTCAAAGAATTGAAAGATATTGTAAAGCCGGAATACTTAAAGTAATAAGGCTACTGCTTCTTGACCTCTCTCCTTTGCAGGCAAAGGGCTCTATTCTTGGAAGGGAGAGGCTAATACAACATTTACAATTATTACGACAATTTCCTAAGTTAGATGATGTTGTATTGGCTCCTCTACTTTAAGGGGAGTGGACCTTACTCAAAAACAAACAACTCGACGGAAGAAAATTTAGAAGGCAATTTAGCGTAGGAAATTATATTTTAGATTTTTATTGTCATGAAGAACAACTGGCGATTGAGTTAGACGGTGCTGATCATTTTACAGAAGAAGGAAAGCTTTACGACGAAAAAAGAGACACTTTTATTACGAGCCATGGCATTCGTGTAATGCGAATAGAAAATAAAAAGGTTTTTGAAAATACCGGGCAAGTATTGGATTATATAAAGAGTTTTTTCAAAACTTAGTGTTTTGCCCTCCGAAGACCCCTCTGCCCGTTGTCGTGACTTGTCACGTCACAATATTGCGGTCTCCCCTGCGAGAGGAGAAGTTAGTACAGCATTTACAAAACATATCATCGCCTGTCTCAGTCACTCAATCCGGGGTTCCATTCCTTACTTATTGGAACATAAAACAAAAAATCCCGCTTACAGGCGGGACTCTTTGGTTGTATCTAAAATTAATCAACGTTATCGTGAAGGTAATTGTTAGGGCGTATTTCTGTTTTCTTATCGTCGCCTTCGCCTAATGTATAGCGCGATACGTTTGACTCGGTAGAGAAATTAGTTTCGTCTAACTTAATATTTTGACGAACAAAACTTGGTTCTTTTTCAAGTTCCATTAAGCCTTCGGATGATTTTAATTTAAGCGTAATATCCTTCAACTTTTTAATACGCTCCTGTGCCAGCCGTATACGTTCTTCCCGTTCCAACTTATTTTGTTGCTCGGGTGTTAATTCATCCGCAGTGTTTTCTGTTTTGTCAGAGATAGTAATCTCTTTCAACTCCATGGTAATTTCTTCTTCAGTTGCAAAATCAGGTTGCTCTTCCACTTCGTTTATCACGATTTCATTTTCCTGAACCTCATTAGTGATTTCTTCTATAGAAGAACTGTTTGTAATTACAAATTCCACTTCGCGCGCGATGCTTTCTTCTTTTACTTTTGTTTCAGAAGTAATAGTCATTTCGGGCTCAATATAAGTTTCTTCGTTTTCGTTTTCAAAAGTTATTTCAGCAACTACTTCCTTGCTTACCTCTTCAGTAACCTCTTCCGCAACAACTATCGGGGTTACCTGCTCCACTTCTTTAATAATTAAAAAAGGCTCGTCGGTTTTTCTTGTCCCTTCGGGATTCTCCTCTATCACTTCCTCAATTACTGATTCAATATCTGTTTGTATAACAATATTAACGGGCTCTTCAACCACGGTAGTTTTAGTATCTTCCAATATTTTCACTACTTTCTCCTGTTGTTTTTCAGGTTCAAAACCTTTAGGCGCATTGCTTTGGAAACCTGTAGCAATAATTGTAACACCTACGTTATCTCCTAAAGTAGGATCGATGCCGTAACCGGTAATCAGTTCGGCTGTGTAACCGCTTGCTTCCTGTATATAATCTGTAATTTCACCGAACTCGTCCATGCTGATATCATCACTTCCGCTCATGATATTCAACAGCACATGACGTGCACCGCGAATATTATTGTCATTCAACAAAGGAGAATTCAATGCTTGTTCAACCGCTCGTATTGCACGGCGCTCGCCCGAAGCAGTAGCAGTTCCCATAATGGCAACACCGCTGTCTTTCATTACAGTTTTTACGTCGTTAAAGTCAACGTTAATATGTAAGTGCATACTTATGATTTCAGCAATAGCGCGTGCGGCACCTGTTAATACGTTGTCGGCGTGAGCAAAAGCTTCGCTCATCTTTAAGTTGCCGTAAATTTCGCGGAGTTTATCGTTGCAGATAACCAAAAGGGTATCTACATATTTTTTCATTTCCTCTAAACCTGCTTCTGCCTGTTGTTTACGTTTTTTTCCTTCAAATACAAAAGGCATTGTAACTATACCAACCGAAAGTATTCCCATTTCACGTGCAACCTGCGCAATAATCGGAGCTGCACCGGTACCTGTACCACCGCCTAAACCGGCAGTGATAAATACCATTTGCGTTCCGTCAGAAAGATATTTACGGATTTCATCAATTGTTTCGATAGCTGAATTTTTTCCCATTTCAGGTATTGCGCCTGCTCCCAAACCTTTGGTAAGCGATGCTCCTAATTGTATGCGATGTGCAACGGGGCTTACTTCAAGCGCCTGTTTATCGGTATTGCAAACAATAAAATCAACACCTTTAATGCCTTGCTTAAACATGTGATTAACTGCGTTACTTCCACCGCCGCCAACTCCGATTACTTTGATAATTGAACCGGGATCTTGTTGCATTTCAAATTGAATCATGGTATAAAGTTTTGAATAAAAATTTCTTGTTTCGGTTGCGCTAATTTCCTGAATGTTAAGCCTGTTTTTAAGGTAGGCTTAACATAGTTTTAAACCGTAAGATGTTAATTAAGCGTTATCTTTCAAAAGATAGTTACGAATTACGTCCCGATAGCTATCGGGAAGCAGCCAACTGATATACGAATGGGGGTAAGCCTCAGAATATATGAAATACGTATATTACCATAGTGTATGTATATGCAAACGGTTAGAAAATTCCATTCGTATATTCGTACAGAGTTCGTATTTCGTATCCTACTCTACATCGTCCCTCAACCAATCAGCAACCTTAGAGCTGAAGTTTTCGAAGAATTTGCCACGGGTTTTACTACTGTGATTGGCGGTTTTTTTCTTTTTGGAATCTTCTTCCTCCACTACCTCCACTTTTGCGCCCGTTGTGTTGTTCGATTTGCGCATCTCCTCTTCCATTTTCTTCACGCCCATCATTACTAATCCGACACCGGTTGAAAACATAGGATTGGTAACATTCTCCGAGCTTTTTGCCAAATGCTCATTGGGTGTACCAATGCGGCAATCCATTCCGACAAAATATTCTACTAATTGGGGTAAATGCTTTAATTGCGCGCCACCACCCGTAACTACGATACCTGCAGCCATTTTCTTTTCGTAACCACTGTTTTTAATTTCGTACATAACAAAGGCAAGAATTTCCTCCATACGCGCTTGTATAATATGCGCTAAGTTTTTCACGGAAATTTCCTTATGCGGACGGCCGCGCAAACCGGGAATAGAAATTACTTCGTTCTCCTGATTCTCTGCGCCCAATGCCGAACCGAATTTTGTCTTCAATAATTCTGCCTGGCTGGTAATGATCGAGCATCCCACTTTAATATCTTCAGTAATAATATTTCCGCCTAAAGGAATAACTGCTGTATGACGAATAATTCCGTCATAGAAAATAGCGACGTCTGTCGTACCACCGCCGATATCAACTAAAACTACACCTGCTTCTTTTTCTTCATCGCTTAAACAAGCATCTGCTGAAGCCAGTGGTTCAAGATTTAAATCAACTACTTTTAAATTACTGCGATCAACGCATTTGTAAATATTTTTTACCGCAGAAACCTGCCCCGTTATGATATGGAAATTTCCTTCCAAACGAACACCAGCCATACCAATCGGATTGCGGATGCCTTGCTCATGGTCAACAATATAATCCTGAGGGATTACGTGAATAATTTCTTCGCCCGGCTGCATGACCAAACGGTGCATGTTGTCGATCAGGTAATCTACATCTTTTTGCGCAACTTCTTCTTCAGTGTTTCCCTGGCGCATGATCATGCCGCGGTGCTGTAAACTTTTTATGTGCTGGCCGGCAATACCTACCACCACTTCGTTCAGTTCGCAAACTTGTTCCAGTTTAAAAACCTGCGCTTCTCCGGCAGAATTTTTAATGGTAATGTCTTTTGACAAAGCGTCTGCAACAGCCGCTTTAATCGACTTGATAGTATCTTCAATATTAGATACCACGCCACGCTTAACGCCCAGCGACGGAGCTTTTCCTATAGCCAAAATTTCTATTTTGCCATATTCATTTTTGCGGCCCACAATCGCTGCAATTTTGGTGGTTCCGATGTCGAGTCCTACAACAAAGTCTGATGCTTCCATATTTCTGTTTTTATTTTTTTAATTTATACCGGCTTAGAAACACTTGCTGTTTCCGTCGATTTGATCGTTTTTTTAATTATTGGGGTTTGTTTTTTAGTACAAACCACCTGGTTTTTATACTTAAGGTTTATTATCGAATATTTATCCCAGCTATTACTGCTGTTTAATCCTTCGGTGTAAAATATTTTCAGTTTTTCAAATTTCCCGGCAATGTCATCTGCTTTTCCAAAAATTATTTTTTGATTGCCGATAGCTGGATACAATTCTATTTCTCTTTCCGCATTTACGTATACCTGCGTTACGAGATCGCTTAACAAAGAATCGGAATTAATATATTTTGCTAATTCATAAATATCATCAAGCACAGAAGCGGCACAAAGGGCAGAGTCTTTTTGAATTTGAGGAATTGATAAATTATAAAACTGCGAATATTGCTCAGGTATAACTCCGTTTACCAATAACACACGTGCCGTAAAGTGACTTGCAAGGGGCATTAACGTTGCTTTGTTATCGATATAAAAACTTTCTCCGAATGAATTGATGATACGCACAATGGGTTTACGTTGAATAATATTGATGACTATTTCGCCATTTACGTTAACCGCCACATCCGTTTTTGCGATTGAAGGGTGCGCGTTCAGAGCCTTTTCCAATTCAAAAACATTTATTTCGTGTAATGGTTGGTCAACCAATGTATCATTTCGGTCTTTCAGGAATTTTAAAATATCGTCTTCATCCACAAAGCTATTCTCATCATCCTGGTTGATGATGATTTGAGGCATTCTTCCTTTTACGAACTGCTCACGGTCGCTTACAAATCCTAAAGTAAATACCAATGCCGAAGCACCCAGTACCCACAGCGTAATATTCAGTATTTTTTTAAAATTTATTTTTTTCACTTTTTATACTTTTCCTTTAATAATTTTTCTATCGGTTCAACTAATGTATCTATATCTCCGGCACCCAATGTCATCAGCACTTTTGTATCGTGCGTTTTCAAAAACTCAATCACCTCATTTTTTTGCACCAGTTTTTTATTGGTTGATTTCATTTTATCAAGCAACATCTGCGAAGTAATTCCGGGAATGGGTTTTTCCCTTGCGGGATAAATATCTAACAGGATACATTCATCCAGCATATCCAGGCTTTCAGCAAACCCGTCTGCAAAATCGCGGGTTCTGGTAAACAGGTGCGGCTGAAAAATACCTGTTACTTTTTCATTCGGGTATAATGCCTTTGCTGCTCCGATGGCTGCTTTCAGTTCTTCGGGGTGATGCGCATAATCATCAATATAAACCACTTCTTTGGTTTTTATTTGATAATCAAAACGGCGTTTTACCCCGCCAAAACTTTGCAACGCATTTTTTATTACTGAATTTTCTATTTTCAATAATTGCGCAACGGCAATAGCAGCGGTTGCGTTTTCTATATTGTGTACGCCGGGTATTCCGAGTAAAGCATGATTAAAAGACGACAAAGAACTTTTTACATCAAAATAAAAATCAGCATCATGGATTTCTATGTTGTTAGCACAGAAATCTGCTTCTAAATTTACGGCGTAAGTATACCTCTTTGCTTTGAGGGCTAAGGTGTTATCAACAGATTTCTTAACAATCAGCTCTCCCTTAACCTGTTCGGCAAACATAGTGTACGAATCATGCATAAATTTTACATCGCCGTAAATATCCAAATGATCGGCATCCACGCTGGTGATTACTCCTATATAAGGGTAAAGTGTTAAGAAAGAACGATCGTATTCGTCGGCCTCAACAACTACATAAGTATTTTCTGCCTCACTATCAGCACCGCCAAGTAGCAGGTTTGTGTTGTAATTTTTAGTGATTCCGCCCAAAAAAGCAAAAGTATTAAAACCGGCAGTCTTTAATATATGTGCCACCAAAGAAGATGTGGTCGTCTTGCCATGCGTACCGGCAACAGCAATCGTTTTAAAATTTTTGGTGATAGCGCCTAAAACTTCGGAGCGCTTATTTATAACATAGGAGTTCTTTTGTAAAAAAACGAATTCGGCATGGTCGCGGGGAACGGCAGGTGTGTAAACTATAAGTACTTCGTTCTTTTTGAATTCAGCGAGTAAATGTTCTAAATATTCGGGGTTTTCATCAAAGTGAATCTCAACTCCTTCGTTTTGCAATTCGGAAGTGAGTACTGTGGGAGTTTTATCGTAACCTGCAACTTGTATTCCGTAATGATTAAAATAACGCGTTAGGGCACTCATACCGATGCCACCTATGCCGAGGAAATAAATAAGTTTATAGTCGAGTAGTTTCATTTAGTTTTTTTCAAATCCTACCCTCTCAAGAATAAGGACAAGTTTCGGTTTATAATTTTACAAGTTTTAAAATCTCTTCCGTAATTTTTTCTACGGCGTTGGGCATTGCGAGTTTGGCTATATTTTGCTTTAGTTCATTTTGCCTGTTCTCATTTTTCATTAAAGCAACAGCCTCCTGAACTAATTTATTTTTTGCTTCCACATCTTTAACTAAAATGGCAGCGTTTTTATTTACCAGCGACATCGCATTTTGTGTTTGATGGTCTTCGGCAGCAGTTGGTAACGGAACAAGAATGCTTGGCTTTTTAATAATACATAATTCGGAAACAGCCCCTGCCCCTGCCCTTGATACAACACAATCGGCAACGGCGTAAGCCAAATCCATTTTTGTAATAAAATCGAGTGCTTTAATATTTTTAGCAGCGAACGGAGCCGCCTGTTGTTTTGCAGTTTCAATATAAATTTTTCCCGTTTGCCATAGAAGCTGAATATCGTTATCTGCCAATAATTGCAAATTTACACCCATAGCTTCGTTAATTCCTTTAGCACCTAAGCTTCCACCAACTACCAATAATGTTTTTTTATTCGGATCAAGTCTGAAAAATTCAAGCCCGGCTTTTCTCTTTTCTTCTATTCCCGAAATATCCTGGCGCACCGGATTACCCGTAAAAACAATTTTCTCTTTCGGGAAATATTTTTCCATTCCCTCCGTACCCACACAAATTACATTTACCTTTTTAGCAAGGATTTTATTTGTTATTCCGGGGTATGAATTTGATTCGTGAATTATAGTCGGAATTCCTCTCGAGCTCGCCACGCGCAACATAGGCCCGCTTGCATAACCACCTGTTCCGATTACCACATCGGGCTTAAATTCGTCTAAAATTTTTTTTGCTTTAATAATACTTGAAATAACTTTAAAAGGAAAAGATAAATTTGATAAGGTAATTTTTCTTTGTATACCACTAATCCAAAGTCCTACGATTTTGTAACCTGCCGCCGGGACTTTCTCCATCTCCATTTTTCCCAATGCGCCAACAAATAAAATTTCGGAATCGGGCACTTGTTTTTTTATCTGATTCGCTATGGCAACAGCAGGAAAAATATGTCCGCCTGTACCGCCACCGCTTAATATTACTTTAAGCCGCGACAAGTTCGCCTCCTTCCTCCTCCGGCTGTTCTTCTTTATCGTACACTTCGCGGCTTACACTTAAAATAATTCCGATAGCAATACTGGTAAACCAAATAGATGTTCCACCCATACTTACAAGCGGAAGCGGTTGCCCCGTTACCGGAAATAAATTCACCGCTACTGCCATGTTTATCATCGCCTGAAAAACCAAACTGAAACTTAAACCCACGGCAAGCAATCCGCCAAAAGTTTTTTCCGTCTTTCGCAAAATGCGGATGGCGCGGAAAAATAAAATTAAATAGAGAAATAAAAGTAACAAGCCCATTAAAGAGCCATACTCTTCAATAATAATCGCAAAAATAAAATCGGAAGCGGCTTGCGGTAAAAAATTACGCTGGGTACTGTTTCCCGGACCAACACCCATCGGAAAACCTCTCGCTACTGCAATTTTAGCCTGCTCGCTCTGGTAATTACTTTGTGAATCTCCACTAAAAAAGTTTTCTATACGCGCTTTCCATGTTGCACCGCGACGCATGATATCGGGCTTCACATAAATTATACTTGCGCCCATTACCGCTACCAAAATGCAAATACCAACTATAATACCTATGAATTTCATTGGCACTCGCCCCACAAACATAATCAACAGGCAGGTAACAAAAATTAAAGCGGCTGTGGAAAAGTTTGCAGGGAAAATTAAAGCGCAGATTATGGATACAGGAAGGATTATTGATTTTAATATGACTTTAAAATCTTTTAATTCATTTTGTTTTATGGTAAGTATCCTTGCCACATAAACAATAAGGGCGAGCTTGGCAAAGTCGGAGGTTTGAAAAGTTAAACCAATACCCGGGATTTCTAACCACCTGTTAGCTTCACCGGCGCTTACTCCCTTTATTAATGTGAACAATAAAAGCGGTACAGAAATCCATAAACCGATTTGCGATAAACGCGAAAAGATTTTGTAATTGAACTTATGCACCGCGTACATAATTACAAATCCCATCAGGCAAATCAATCCGTGCTTTATTAAAAAGTACTCTGTATTTCCACCTTTTGATTTTTGAGCCAGGGCATTACTTGAACTGTAAACCACTAAAATTGAAACAAGCGTAAGTAACAGCACCACCATCCAGATGACACGATCGCCTTTAATGTAATTAGTCAATTTCATCGTTACAGTTTTTAGTTTTATATTTTTTTACAACGAACGAACAGCTCCTTTAAACTGCATTCCGCGGTCTTCGTAGTTTTGGAATAAATCAAAACTTGCGCAGGCAGGAGATAATAAAACCACATCACCTTTCTTTCCTAATTTAGAAGAATACGCAACTGCTTCATTCATGGTTCTTGCTTCAACAATAGTTTCCACTGCCGATGAAAAACTTTCGATCAGTTTAGAATTGTCTACTCCAAGGCAAACCAACGCTTTTACTTTATCCTTTACTAAATCATAAAGTTGTGTGTAGTCATTTCCCTTATCAACGCCACCCATAATTAAAACTACCGGTTTGTTCATGCTTTCTAAAGCATACCATACCGAGTTTACATTTGTAGCCTTTGAATCGTTGATGTATTCAACTCCATTGATAGTGGCTATCACTTCCAAACGGTGTTCTACATTTACGAAATCACTAAGACTTTCGCGTACGTTTTCTTTACGTACGTCAACAAGGCGCGCAGCTATCGATGCGGCCATGGAGTTGTAAACGTTATGTTTACCTTGCAGTGCTAATTGTTCAATTGTCATATTTAACGGGTTTTGGTTTATATTGATTGTGATTTGATTTTCTAACATGAATGCTCCTTCCTCTTCCACTTTTTTTTTAATGGAGAAAGGGTAGTGCTTTGCTTTGGGGTTTACTTTTTGGATATATTCCATGATCACCTCATCGTCGGTGCAATAAATAAATGCGTCGTCGGGTGTTTGGTTCTGCACTACACGGAATTTTGAAAGTGCGTAATTTTCAAATTTGTATTCGTAACGGTCTAAGTGATCGGGAGTAATATTTAAAAGGATCGCTATATCCGCTTTGAAATCGTACATATCATCCAACTGAAAACTACTTAGCTCAATTACATAGTAATCGTGTTTTTCAGTTGCAACCTGCAAAGCGAGGCTTCTTCCGACATTTCCTGCCAATCCAACATTATAACCCGCGTTGGTAAGAATATGATGTGTGAGCATGGTAGTGGTTGTTTTACCATTGCTACCTGTAATGCAGATTTTTTTTGCATTGGTATACCTTCCGGCAAATTCAATTTCCGAAATAACTTTTATTCCTTGCGCTTTTGCTTTTTTAATCAGCGGAGTTTTTTCAGGAATACCCGGGCTTTTAATTATTTCATTTGCGTTAAGTATTTTTTCTTCGCTGTGTTTACCTTCTTCAAATAAAATATTTTTTTCGATCAGAACAGATTTGTATTTATCCTTTATTGCCCCCGTATCAGAAACAAACACGTCAAAGCCTTTGGCCTGTGCCAGGATAGCAGAACCTACTCCACTCTCACCACTTCCTAATATGACGATGCGCTTGTTCATTAACGTAGTTTCAAGGTTACAATAGTTAATACTGCCAGCATGATTCCCACAATCCAGAAACGGGAAACAATTTTAGATTCGTGCAAACCTGTTTTGTGATAGTGGTGATGCAGGGGCGCCATTTTAAATAAGCGGTTTGCTTTTGCATAGTCCAGGCCGTGTTTCCTTTTTCTCATTTTAAAAACAACTACCTGCAGTACTACAGAAAGATTTTCCACCAGAAATATTCCGCATAAAATCGGTATCAATAATTCTTTGCGGATCGCAATTGCGAATACAGCAATGATTCCGCCGAGTGCCAAACTTCCGGTGTCTCCCATAAATACCTGGGCCGGATAAGAATTGTACCAAAGAAATCCTATGCAGGCACCTACGAATGCGGCGATAAAAATTACAAGCTCTCCCGAGTTGGGTATATACATGATGTTGAGATAATCTGCAAACACCATATTACCGGATACGTAAGCAAGAATTCCAAGCGTAGTTCCTATGATTGCAGATGTTCCCGTTGCAAGCCCGTCCATGCCATCAGTAAGATTTGCGCCATTGGATACCGCTGTAACAATTAAGATCACTATGGGAATAAAAACGATCCATCCCCATTTATTACAATCATCACAAACCCAACTGATGATTTTATTATAATCAAATTCGTTATTTTTCACGAACGGAATAGTTGTTTTCAAACATTTTGTTTCCTCGGCATATTGTGCAGCCTGGTAAGTTTTATTGTGATGAAAAGCCGGATCGTTCGAAAGTAATTGCGATCCGCCTGAGGATGTACGCTCTTTGATTACTACACTCTGATTAAAATAAAGTACGGCGCCTACAAGAAGGCCAATTCCCACTTGCCCGATAATTTTATAGCGGCCCGATAAACCTTCCTTATTTTTTTTGAAAACTTTGATATAATCATCCAGGAAACCAATGAGGCCTAACCATACAGTTGAAATTAACATCAACATGATGTATACATTATGCAGTTTGGCGAATAATAAAGTAGGAATAATAATAGCTGCGAGAATAATCAAACCACCCATCGTTGGTGTTCCTGATTTTTGTTTTTCGCCTGCCAAACCTAAATCGCGGACTGTTTCGCCAATTTGCCTTTTCTTGATATAATTAATAATACGTTTACCAAAAAGTAAGGAAACAATCAACGAGCAGATAACAGCCATAGCCGCGCGGAAAGAAATGTATTGAAACACTCCCGCTCCCGGAAAATCAAATTCTTTATGAAGCCATGTAAATAAATAGTACAACATTATACGCTGAGTGCTTTTAAGGTTTCCTTTAAAATTTCATAATCATCAAAAGGGTATTTTACTCCTTTTATCTCCTGGTATTTCTCATGCCCTTTACCGGCTACTAAAATGATATCGCCCTGTTTTGCGAGAGTACATGCGGTTTTTATAGCTTCTTTCCTGTCGGAAATACGAAGTGTTTTTTTTGCAGCAACAGGATCAATACCTTTTTGCATTTGATTTAAAATTTCTTCCGGGTCTTCGCTGCGTGGATTATCAGAAGTAAGAATTACTTTATTGCTGAACTGCGCCGCGATATCCGCCATGATAGGGCGCTTTGCGGCATCTCTGTCACCACCGCAGCCAACGAGAGTGATTACCTGCTCGTTACCGGTGCGGATTCCTTTTATAGTTTCTAAAACATTTTTTAAAGCATCTGGCGTATGCGCGTAATCCACAATGCCGATTATTCCGCTTTCCGATTTTAAATATTGAAACCTGCCTTCAACTGAATTTAAAGTGCTGAGCGCGGTAAGAATATTCACAGAATCCTGCCTTAACAAAAGCGCTGTAGTGTAAACAGCCAAAACATTGTAAGCATTAAACGTTCCGATTAATTTAACCCAAACTTCTTTACCGTCAATATTCAGCAATAAACCATTCAAATGATTTTCCACAATACGGCATTTATGGTCGGCCACGGATTTAATTGCATAAGTAACACGGTTTGCTTTTGTATTTTGCAACATCACCATTCCGTTCACGTCATCCCTATTGGTTAAAGCAAAAGCATCTTCGCTTAAATGGTCGAAGAATAATTTTTTAGCTTTAATATATTCATCAAACGTTTTATGATAATCTAAATGATCATGTGTGATATTGGTAAAAACACCCCCTGCGAAAGTGATTCCGCTTACGCGATGTTGTACAATAGCGTGCGAGCTTACTTCCATGAACGCATACTGGCATCCTTTGTCAACCATCTGGCTCAACAATTCATTTAAAGCAACGGCATCGGGCGTTGTATGGGTAGCCGGAATTTCCTCGTTATGAATTTTATTTTTTACGGTAGATAATAAACCAACCGTATTCCCTAACGATTTAAATAAATTATAAAGCAGTGTAACTGTAGTTGTTTTTCCGTTAGTACCGGTGACGCCAACCAGTTTTAATTTTTGCGAAGGGTTATCGTAAAAGTTAGAAGCGATAATCCCCAAAGCATAATTGGAATTTTTGACTTTTACGTAAGTGATATTCTCGTTTTTGTTTTCAGGAATTTCCTCACACACAATTGCAAGTGCCCCTGCCTCAATCGATTTATCAATGAAATTATGCCCGTCAACTGCAGTTCCGCGCACAGCAATGAACAAACTGTCTTTTTTTACTTTGCGCGAATCAAAAGTAATTGACGACACGGCCACGTTTGTAGTACCGATAATTTCCTCGAGCCCGGCTTTGTATAATATGTCAGTTAGTAAACGCATTATCCAAGTGTTAAAACTATTTGTGCACCTTTATAAAATTTCGTTCCCGCTTCAACAGATTGTTTTCTTACAGCTCCGAAGCCCTGTATTTTTACATTCAACCCGTTATTCTCCAATAAAAACAAAGCGTCTTTAGCCGACATACCCGAAAGATTCGGCATTGTACCTTTCTTTAATTGTGTTTCCACATCAACTGTTTGCAGGGTAATTTTTGTTGAGTCTGTTTTATTGTTTGTAGCCCATGTTCCTTCTCCCGAATTTTTATACGGGATATTTAGTTCGGTTAATACTTTATCTAAGTCCTGTTTTTTTCCTTTAATAATTTCGGGTGCTTTGGTTAAGAATTGTTTTCCGTCATTAATTTCCTGTTGAAAATCCAGAGAGCCTGAATAAACTTTTTCAGCAATTTCTTTAAACACGGGGCCGGAAACCAAGCCCCCGTAATAAACACCCTTAGAAGGAGAACTGATGATAATGATACAGGTGTAAAGCGGATTTTCTGCAGGAAAATATCCGACGAAAGAAGATTGATAAATGTGATTTCCCTCCGTACCGTAGGTTCCGTTAACGGCCATCTGCGCTGTTCCGGTTTTGCCCGCTACTTTAAATGCCGTGATATTAAGCCCTTTTCCGGTGCCGCGCTCAACAACACCTTCCATCATAGTACGCGCTTTTCTTACGGTACTTGCTTTTACAATTTGCTCGTCAATTATTTCGGGAGTGAATTTTTTTACAGTAATTCCGTTTGTTTTAATTTCCCGGATAAAACGAGGTTTTACCATTCTGCCGTTATTGGCAATCGCGTTATAAAGTGTTAAAGTTTGTAAGGGAGTAACCAACACCTCATAACCGTAGGACATTTGCGGAAGTGTGACACCCGACCAATGTTTATCCCTCACACTTTTAACAAGCGGCTTTCCTTCACCCGGAATTCCAAGCCCTAATGGCTTTCCCAAATTAAACGTTAAAAGTTTATCCACAAATTTTTGCGGATTTTTACTATAGTACTGAGTAATTATTTTTGTCACACCAACGTTAGAAGAAGTTTCAAAAATTTCCTGTACAGTAAGTTCTGTCTTTTTGGGAGGATGCGAATCTTTTACTTTTTTATCGTAATACATACACTCACCATTGCCCACATAAAATTTATCATCCAAATCCACATACTCATCATCAAGCGCCACTAACAGCGAAGCAAGTTTAAAAGTAGAACCGGGTTCAGTTGGATAGCCCATCGCGTAATTCAAACGCTCGCTATACATTCCCGAGTCGGTACGCGTAAGGTTTGCAATAGCGCGGATCTCTCCGGTTTTTACTTCCATCAATACCACACAACCTTGCGAAGCATCATTTTTTACAAGAGCTTTTAATAATGCATTTTCAGCAACATCTTGTATGTTTACATCAATGGTTGTATAAATGTCGCTCCCGTTTTTCGGATCTACCTCGTTCTCGTCGTTAATAGGTCTCCAGACATCAGCGGCAACTTTTTGCATTAAACGTTTTCCGCTGGTACCGCGAAGAATAGAATCGTATGCTCCTTCAATACCAACTTTGTATTCGTTCATTGTATAACCAATGGTACGCGAAGCAAGAATTTTAAAAGGGCGCTCGCGTTTATTAGTTTGTATATAAGCCAATCCGCCTCTTGCTCCTTTTTTGAGCATCGGGAATTTTCTTATTTTTAGTAAATCTTTATAAGATACGTTGCGGTGTAAAACAATGTAGCGGTCTTTGGTTTCTCTTGCCTTGCGAAGAATTTTTTTAAATTCCTTTTTACTTTTATCAGGGAATAACTGAGCAAGCTCTTCGGATAAAGGAGTAACGTATTTGTTAAACGTGTCTTTTGAAAGTGAAGGTGCATTTACATCCATGCCCACTTCGTAATAAGGAAGAGAAGTAGCCAGTAAATTTCCGTTCTCATCAAAAATATTTCCGCGCGATGCTTCGATATCTACATAAGCTGTGGTAAGTTGTTTTGCTTTTTCGCGCCACATATCTCCCTCAATAAATTGCACCTGCACAATACGATACACAATAGCCAGTGCAAATACGCACATAAAAATGTACACCAAATACGTACGCCAGAGTATGTCGTTCCTGTGTTCCATTTTATTTTACAATTGGAGGTTGGTTTTTACTGGTATCGATTGCAATTTTCTTGGGTGGAGTAATGGGTTCTTTCAATCCGATTTTCTCTGCTGCCTTGGCCACTTCACTTTGTTTGCTTACAAACATTAAATCTGATTTTGTAGAGATATATTCGCTGCGCAACTCTTTTAACTGAGAGGAAATTTTGTTTACCTGGCGCACTTTGTCATCGGCCCAATAGCCGTTAGCTATGTAAAGTATAGCTATTACCGATAAAAATAAAATGAAGGGAACGTGCTTTACAACTTTATCGTTGCTTAAAAAGGTACCGCTGAATACGGTATTGAGTGATTTTATGAGTCCACTTTTCTTTTTTTTGGGGGGAGGGGTTGCCTGCTGAGTTTCTTCAGTAATTAAATTTTCTTCTTCTTTTGGTAATTCCTTAAATTTATTTGCCATAACTGGCTTTCTCTTTTTGTTTTTTCTCTCTCACCAATCTTTATTTTGTTTATACTTTTTCTGCTATTCTTAATTTCGCGCTTCGTGCCCTGCTGTTTTCTGCGTTCTCGGCATCGCTTGGCGTAATTGGTTTTTTTGTGATGATATTAAATGGCCTGTGTATGTTTCCATAAAAATCTTTTTGTTGCTCTCCTTCAGAATTTCCGCTCTTCATAAAGTTTTTTACCAACCGGTCTTCTAAAGAGTGATAACTCATTACCACTAATCTCCCTCCGGGTTTCAACACTTCTAAGGATTGCTGCAACATTTGTTTCAACACTTCCATCTCATCATTCACTTCTATACGTAAGGCCTGAAATACTTTTGCCAGATACTGATGCTCTTTAAACCTGGGTATACAGGGTGTAATAATTTCTTTCAGTTGTCCCGTGCTGGTAATTTGTGTAAGTAAACGTGCATCAGTAATCAATTTTACCAATCTGCCCGCGTTATCCACTTCGCCGTATTCCCTGAAAATTTGTTTGAGTTTATTTTCTTCATACTCATTCAAAATTTTCGCCGCCGTTTTTTCTCCTCCTTGATTCATCCGCATATCTAAACTTGCATCGAAGCGAATAGAGAACCCTCTTTCCGCTTCGTCAAACTGGTGCGAGGAAACTCCTAAGTCGGCAAGTATTCCGTCCACTTGAGGGGCCTCATACATGCGCAAAAAATTTTTCATGTACGAAAAATTTTGCGGCACAAAAGTGAGGCGCTTGTCATCGGGCACATTCTTCGCGGCATCCTTGTCCTGGTCAAAAGCAAAAAGTTTTCCTTTCGCGCTTAACTTTGCAAGAATTGCTTTTGAATGTCCGCCACCACCAAAGGTTACGTCTACAATCACAGCATCCGGCTTAATATTCAAGCCTTCTAAACATTCTTTTA